>DYCW01000016.1 GCA_019417865.1 Ruminococcus sp.
ATAGAAATCCAGGAGCTTTTATGCTATACTGCTAATAGGCATGCACTTTTTATGTGACATGGCGGGCTTTATGCAGTCGTGTCGGAAAGCAATAAAAATGCATGAAATCCAAGTGGATTGTATTTTTGAAGGAGGCTTTTACATGAGAAAAGTACAACTGACAGAAACGGTTTTGCGAGATGCGAATCAGTCCCTGATGGCGACTCGTCTCCCTTATGCAGATTATGCGGATATTCTGCCGGTGATGGATCAAGCAGGGTACTATTCCATTGAATGCTGGGGCGGAGCCACATTTGACTCCTGCTTGCGATATTTGCATGAAGACCCCTGGGAACGGTTGCGAAAGTTGCGGAAAAATCTGCCGCACAACAAGCTGCAAATGCTTTTGCGTGGACAAAATTTATTGGGGTACAAACATTATCATGACGATGTAGTGGAGAAGTTTATTGAGCTTTCCATTAAAAATGGTATTGATGTGATTCGTATTTTTGATGCCCTGAATGACTTTCGGAATCTGGAAACGGCACTCAATGCCACTATGAAATATGCAACGCCGAACACGATTGCTTCTGGTTGTATTTCTTATACGCAGAGTCCGGTGCATACCGTAGAAAAATATATTCAGATGTGTAAAGAACTGAAGCAAATGGGCTTTCAGACGATTTGTCTGAAAGATATGGCAGGTACGATGACACCTTATGAGGCAGAACACCTGATCAAGGGTATTAAAGATGCAGTTGGCGATATACCATTGATTCTGCATACCCATAGTACAACGGGTATGGCATATATGACATTGACGAAAGCAATTGAATCTGGAATTGATGTCATTGACACTGCTACCTCCTGTTTTTCCGGCGGTACGTCACAGCCGGCAACAGAAACTATGTTCTATGCTCTGCAGCAATATGGGATTGAAACTGGTTTGAATGAGGAGCTGATCAATCAGGTAAACGATTATTTCAAGCCGATCAAACAGAAGTATGTGGACAGTGGTATGATCAATCCTAAGAGTCTTTCTACCGATGCACAGGCATTGGTTTATAAAGTGCCCGGTGGTATGCTTTCTAATATGATTGCCAATCTGACGGATATGAAGGCAATGGATAAGTTTGAGCAGGCACTGGCAGAAATTCCGGCAGTCCGAAAGGATTTGGGTTATCCGCCGTTGGTAACACCGCTGTCACAGATGGTAGGCAATCAGGCAGTTACGAATGTGCTGCTGGGAGAGCGTTATAAGCAGATTTCCAAGGAAGTCAAGAATTATATTAAGGGCGAGTATGGTATTGCACCAGCACCCGTCGCAACGGAACTGTTGGAAAAAGTGCTGGGTGAAAATGGGAAGCCAGTAGACTGTCGGATAGAAGACCAGAATCGTACGGGTGTTGAGTTCCAGGAAGCAGCCGAAGCACTGGGCGATCTGGCACGGTCGGAAG
>DYCW01000160.1 GCA_019417865.1 Ruminococcus sp.
GGCTCGGAGATGTGTATAAGAGACAGTAATAGAAAAGAGCATAATAGAAAGGAGACTGCTTGGACTTTATGGCAGAACAGACACTTCAGATGCAAGATCCTGCACAATGGCAGGCACTCTGCGGAAATTTTGATGAGAATATCCGAACACTGGAACAGCTTTATCAGGTGACCGTTGTTTGTCGTGGAGCAGAAATCAAAATCAATGGTGCAGAATCCGGAACGGCACAGGCATCAGCCGCTCTGCAATCTTTATTGCATATGCTGGAAACGGGACAGCCTGTTACGCAGCAAACCGTTCGATATGTCGCATCCATGGTCAGTGATGGAGAAGGACAGGCATTACAAGCACTGACAGACGGTGGCATTTGCCTGACGGCAACCGGAAAGGTTGTGCGGGCAAGAACCGTTGGGCAGAAACATTATGTGACAGCCATTCAAAAGCATACCATTGTATTTGGGATTGGACCAGCCGGTACGGGAAAAACCTATCTTGCCGTTGCCATGGCAGTGAAAGCGTTCAAGCAGCATACGGTCAGCCGGATTATTTTGACACGTCCGGCGGTGGAGGCGGGGGAGAAACTCGGTTTCCTGCCGGGGGATTTACAGAATAAAGTAGATCCATACCTGCGGCCACTTTATGATGCTCTGTTTGAAATGATGGGGGCAGAGGCATTTCAGCGAAATCTGGAACGGGGCTTGATTGAAGTGGCACCGCTTGCCTATATGCGTGGCAGAACGCTGGATCATGCGTTTATTATATTGGATGAGGCACAGAATACCACTTCAGAACAGTTGAAAATGTTCCTAACCCGTTTGGGGGAGGAAAGCCGGATGGTCATTACAGGGGATATTACCCAGATTGACCTGCCGGATAAACGAAAATGCGGACTGCTGGAGGCAATGCAAGTACTGCGGAATGTAAACGATATTGCCATGCAGGAATTTACCAATAAAGATGTCGTACGGCACCGTTTGGTGCAGGATATTATCCGTGCTTATGAGAAGTATTATCATCGGGATAGAAAGGTTGAGAAATGATGCGTGTAAAGGTTATGGTGAAAAACAATCAGAAGGCAATTAAGGTACCGGTGGGCATTCGGCTATTGATTCGCCGTTGTTGTCAGGCGGTTCTGGTGATGGAGAAGTTTCCCCATGATGCAGAAGTGAGCGTTTCGTTTGTCAGCAATGCCGAAATCCGGAATCTGAATAAAATTTATCGCCAGAAAGACCGTGTGACAGACGTGCTGTCGTTTCCGCTTGGTTTAAACGGAAAATATGACATCAATAAGGAAACGGGGTATGCCTTGCTTGGGGATGTTGTAATTTCACTGGAAACGGCTATGCGGCAGGCAGAAATGTACGGGCATTCTCTGGAGCGGGAAATCGGTTTTTTGACAGTGCATTCCATGCTGCACCTTCTGGGGTATGACCATGAGACATCACCGCTGGAAGAGCGGCAGATGCGGGAGAAGGAAGAAACAGTATTGGAAGAACTCGGAATTTCCAGAGATGCCACTTTTATTTCAGAGGAGTAACACATGACAAAAGCAGTATTTATAACCATTTCCGGTAGAACCAATGTGGGAAAGTCTTCATTGCTGAATGCCATTGTGGGAGAGCGGATTGCTTCTGTCAGTGACAAGCCGCAGACGACCCGAACCAGAATTACTGGTATCAAGACTGCTGGCGAGACGCAGATGGTTTTTATGGACACACCTGGTCTGCATAAACCGAAGAATAAACTGAGCCACTATATGCTGCAAGCGGCAAAGGACGCTGTCACAGATATGGATGTTGTTTTGTTTGTGGCAGATTGTACCCGTCAGCCGACAGAACAGGAACTTGCTTTCTTGCAGCCGCTTCGGCAGTCCAAGACAACGGTGATGCTGGTACTGAATAAAATTGATCTGCTGGAGGACAAGACTGTCTTAATGCAGCGGATTGCAGCATGGAATGCCGTTTTCCCATTTGCCGAAATCATTCCCATCAGTGTGACGGAGCAGGATGGTGTTTCTCTGGTGGAAGAAGCGGTCTGCCGTTGTGCGGTGCCTTCACCGCATTATTTTCCAGATGATAAGATTACTGACCAGCCGGAACAGGTGCTGATTGCAGAGATGATTCGAGAGCAGGTTTTGTGTCTTTTGCGGGACGAAGTGCCACACGGTGTTGCCGTGGCAGTGGAACGGCTGGCAGAGCGGGAGGACAAGGACTTGCTGGATATTGATGCTGTGATTTACTGCGAACGAGATTCTCATAAGGGCATTCTGATTGGGAAAAAAGGTGCCATGCTGAAACAGATTGCCAGCCGTGCCAGAATACAGCTGGAACAGTTCTTTCAAATACAGGTCAACTTGCAGTGCTGGGTCAAGGTGAAAGAGGACTGGCGAAACCGGGAGGGATTGATTCGGAATTTCGGTTTGAGCGACAGCAGCAGGTAATGGCATAGACAGCATAAATTCCCACCCATAAAAGCCACTATTTCCTGTTATACTATACCTGAGGTGAAACAACATGCAAAAAGACCTTTGGAATTATTTTTGTCAGACAGGAAAAGTGGAAGATTATCTGGCATTTAAGCATGCCGCTGCAACCACAGCAGAAACAAAAAAGAGGAAGCAAATCGACCATGCTCATCACGAAACGATGTCTGATTCTACAGGAACGGCAGGCAGGGGATGCCGGTCGTTTTCTTGATATTTTGACAAAAACGCAGGGTGTCATGGAGGTGTTTGTACGGGGATCAAAAAAGGCAAACAGCAAAAATCTCTCCGCCACACAGCCATTTGCCTATGCGAAGCTCTGCCTTTCTGAGAAAAATGGCAAGTATTATGTAGAAAGTGCAGAGCCAATTTATTTGTTCTATGCCCTGCGGGAGAG
>DYCW01000161.1 GCA_019417865.1 Ruminococcus sp.
CTATGGCAAAGACCAACTATGAAGCAGGTTATATTTCTACTGCTGAGCAGTGGGGCGATGACTGGTATGCACAGGGTCAGTCTGATGGTGCACTGGCAAATGGTGCATTTGGCTACTTCTTGCCGACATGGGGTGTAGCAGATGGTGCAAGTGCACTGGCTACAGCGGAAGGCGAATCTGCAAAGGGTCAGTATGCAATTTGTCAGGGTCCGACCGATTGGTACTGGGGCGGTACTTGGATCTGCGTACACCCGAACTGCGATAACGGTACATTTGCAGGTCAGTTCATCAAGGCTATGACAGTTGATGCAGATTCTATGAAGCAGTATGTTGCAGACCACAGTGACTTCGTAAATAACAAGACTGTTATGAGTGAAGTTGTTTCTGCAGGTTCTAACAGCAATTCTCTGCTGAAGGATGGTCAGGATCAGTTCTCTATCTTTGCAAAAGGTGCAGACAACATCAAGTTGGATGGTATTGCATCTCAGTATGACGGCACAATCACTACCAAGTTCAATGATGCTGTAACCTCTTATGCAAAGGGTGACATTGATAGCGAAGATGCATGCATCAATTCCTTCCTAGATGAAGTTGCTGCTGCAATTCCGGATATTGAAGTTGAATAATTTTTAATTATTATTACTTTTAAATATGTACCTACAGAGTTTATTGCTCTGTAGGTATATATTTACATTCTTACTCTTTACTATTTCTTACTGTTTTACTAAATTTTTGAGAGGGCGTGTTTTAATGGCATCAACTGCACAAAGCCGTATCAAATCGATCAGCTACGCAAAATATGGCTACATGTTCATTGCTCCATTCTTTATTATCTATGCTTTTTTCCAAGTATGGCCGCTCATTAATACTTTTATTTTGAGTTTATATGGTAATGGTGCCGAAGGTGATGTCTTTGTTGGGCTACAAAACTTTCAGGATATTCTTTTTGGCGGGGATAGTCGTTCTGTTCGTAAGATTCATGAAGACTTTTTCCGTGACTTTGGGAACACAATTATTTTGTGGGTAGGAAACTTTATCCTGCAAATTTTCCTTTCTCTTTTGCTTGCAGTTTGGTTTACAGATTCCAAACTACATATTCCGGGGCAGGGATTCTTTAAGGTTGTAATGTATCTGCCGAATATTATTACAGCAGTATCTGTTGCAGCTTTGTTTATGCGATTCTTCTCCAATTCTCAGATGTCAGTGGCAAACAGCTTGCTGGGTGCAGATAATGTGATTATGTTTGAGGACAGTCCTGTTTGGTCTCGTGCTATTGTCATGGTGATTCAAACTTGGATGTGGTTTGGTAACACAATGATTATGATGATGTCTGGTATTTTGGGTATCAATCCGTCTTTGTTTGAAGCAGCTGCCATTGATGGTGCAAGCAGTGGACAGGTATTGCGGAAAATCACAATGCCTTTGCTGAGACCAATGGTTGTTTATACTTTGATCACTTCCATGATCGGTGGTTTGCAGATGTTTGATATTCCATATCTGTATCATACAAGGCCATCTACTATCAATCCTTATTTGGAAACGGTTGCAGTATTTGTTTATACAAAGTTCCGTGTTACTTCTGATAGAATTCAGTATGGTTATGCTGGTGCTGCTTCCATTTTACTCTTTATTGTAACTGCCGCTTTGGGTCTCATTGTATTCCGTATGAATCGTGATGAGGATGAACACCGTAAAAAGAAAGAGCGGAAGGAACTTGTAAAAGCGTATAAGAAAGAGCAGAAGCTGCAAAAGATGGGAGGGGTTAATTAATGGAAAATGTAGGTGTAAAAGATAATTATATTATGATTCAAAGGATAAAATCCACTGCTTGTTTCATTGTTTGCATCTTGTTGACCTTAGTGTGCCTTGTCCCTTTGTACATCATGATTGTAAATGCTTGTCGTGCACATATTGATATTGCAGGATCTTCGGTTTCTTTGATTCCGGGTTCTAAGTTGGTGGAAAATGTGAAGAATATTGTAACGCAGTCTCCACAGTGGGATATTTTGCGTGGTTATCGGAACAGCTTGATTATTGCTGCAAGTACAACCGTTTTGACAACATTCTTCTCTGCTATGACTGCCTATGGTTTGACAGTTTATCAGTTTAAGGTTCGGGATGCTGCTTATACCATAATTTTGGCTGTTATGATGATTCCGCTTCAGGTTACTTCTACCGGTTTCGTACAGTTCATGGTTGGCACGTTAGGCTTATCTGACTCTTTTATTCCGCTGATTGTTCCAGCAATTGCGGCACCGGCGGTTGTATTCTATATGCGTCAATACATGAAATCTTCATTCCCGTTGGATATTGTAGAAGCAGCACGTATTGATGGATGTAGTGAATTTCGTACGTTTATTTCCATAGCACTTCCGATGATGAAGCCAGCGATTGCAGTGCAAGCAATTTTTGCATTCGTACAGAACTGGAACAACTACTATACACAGAATATGATCTTGATCTCCGATGACAAGATGATTACTATGCCGATGATGGTACAGAAAGTACTGGGTCAGGATAAGAATATTGACCTCGGTGCACAGTATGCAGCGGTTGCATTGTCTGTCATTCCGATTATTGTTATTTATTTGTTACTTTCTAAATTCATCGTTGGCGGCGTTGCCCTCGGTGGTGTTAAGGAATAATCAAATTATACAATTTGTATGTTATAAAAGCACTGTGGAGCGAATCCGCAGTGCTTTTTCTTTTTGTAAAAATGCAGCCCATTTGGACTGCATTTTGTTTTTATGGATTTTTTGATAACTTGTTATTTATGCAAGACCATGCTGTAACTTTGCAGCATGTAAGGTATTCTTCATCAGCATGGCAATGGTCATTGGACCAACGCCGCCGGGAACTGGTGTGATATATCCGGCTTTTGGTTCTACTGCCTCAAAGTCCACATCGCCACAGAGCTTACCGTCTTCCATGCGATTGATGCCAACATCAATGACAACTGCTCCCTCTTTCACCATATCTGCTGTGACAAATTTCGGCTTTCCAATGGCAACCACCAAAATATCTGCACCTGCACAAATTTCTTTGAGATTCTGGGTGCGGGAGTGACAGATGGTAACCGTTCCGTTTTTTTGCAGCAGCAGCATTGCCATTGGTTTGCCAACAATATTGCTTCTGCCAATTACAACACACTGTTTGCCGCAGATGTCTATGCCAGTGCTGGCGATGAGTTCCATAATGCCAGCAGGTGTGCAGGGCAGGAAATCATAGTTGCCAATCATAATCTTTCCTACATTGAACGGATGAAATGCATCTACATCTTTTTGGGGAGAAATTGCATGAATGACAGCCTGTTCATCAATGTGCTCCGGCAACGGGAGCTGTACCAGAATGCCGTTAACCTTAGTGTCCTTGTTCAGAACACCAATGAGGTCAAGCAGCTGTTCTTGTGTGGTGTTTTCGTTCATGCGATATTCAAACGGATGAAAACCAACTTCTTCGCAAGCACGCTGTTTGTTGCGAACATAGACCTGTGATGCCGGGTCATTTCCCACAAGAATGACTGCCAGCCCTGGATGAATGCCATGATTTTCCCGCAGTTCTTCCGTTTCCTTTTTGATTTCATTTCGCACTTTCACGGATACAATTTTTCCATTGATCAGTTTTGCCATGATGGAACGTCCTCCTTATTATTCATTGTTGGAATCAGAATCGGCAGATGATGCTTTTGCCGGTTGTTCTGCTTCTTCTTTTGACATGGACAGCGTGTCAGTATCTTCTGGTTCTGTTTGCTTTGTTTCTGTCTGTTGTTTCTTGTCTGCATTGCGTTTGGCATCGATTTCAGTCATCATTACTTTGCAGGCTTCTGTATTGCAGTAGAGTTGGTAATCTTCGCCCATACGTCGTACTCTTCCGCCGATCACAATCAGTAGAATCACGGAGAGTACCACACAAATACCAGCGACCATCTGGGAAATACGCATGTTGCCGATCACCAGACTGTCTACCCGTAGTCCCTCAATAAAGAAGCGACCAAGCCCGTACCATCCGATATACATTAGGAAAATCTGACCATCAAATTTTCTCCACTTTTTTCCGCAGATAGCAAGCAATACGAAACCAACCAGACACCAAACCGATTCGTATAGAAAACACGGATGTACCGGTGTAGTAGCATCCAGCGTTTCACCAAAGTTATGATAAAAGGTTGTGTCAGGATACACATCAGAAATCCAGTTTTGAATGCGTCCGCCTGTCATACCGAAGATGGAATCGGTGTTGCAGCCGAATGCTTCCTGATTGAAAAAGTTGCCCCAGCGACCAATGCCCTGCCCTAATAGAAAACCAGCACCACATAGATCCAATAATGGCAACAGCCGCACTTTTCGGATTTTGGCGATGAGACAGCCAACTGCCAATGCACCAATCAATCCACCATAGATGGCAAGTCCACCCTGCCGCAGGTTGAAAATGCGTTTCCAGTCGCCGGCATAGCTGTCCCATTCCAGAATGACATAATAGGCTCTTGCTCCTACGATGGCACCGATAATGCCGCCGATAATCGCATCAATTGCCGGATCTGGGTGGATGCCATAGGAACGCATGTTGCGAAAAGCATACAGCATGGCAAGCAGCAGGCCGCAGGTGATGAGCAGCCCATACCATTGAATGTCAATGCCGAAGATGGAGAAAGCAGTGCTGTCTACATGCAGGTCAATGCCCAGTTCTGGAAATTGAATTTCATTTTGTTCTAACATGTTGGCGATTCGGGATTCCGGAGCGGAATCCCGCTCCTTTCTGTTTAATCCTTGTTTTTCATAATCGAAAGCGTTGCCTGCTGCGGCAGCAGCTCTTCCTGTAGCCAGCGGTTTGCTTCTGCAATCGTCAGGCTGGAGAGTAGATTGACCATGTCAAACGGTGTGACATTGCTCATGGCTGCATTGATCAGCATATTGGCTACCGATTCCACATTGTTGAACTTCATGATGAGTTTGCCATAGGCATTTTTCCGACTGTTTTCAAACAGTGTTTCATTCAGCCCATGCTTGGCAGCATCTGCAATGGCTGCAAAAATCCGTTTCCGTACTGCATACGGGTCGTTGGATTCGCCTTCAAACATGGCAACAAAGAAGTCATCGCCGTTGAAAACCTCTACGGAGAATGTTTCATTGATGAGTTGCTCTTTCAGCATCTCCTGATAAAGTGGAGAGGTAATGTGCACCAGCACCTGTAACGTCAGAGTTGCCAGCAGTTCTTTTCTTAGGTTTTCCAAGCCAGAAGCAGGTTTGCATTTATAGCCAAGTACAAACATTGTAGTACCAATTGGTGCAGAATCAACAGTTTCCGCCCGTACAATTTCCATCGGTTCTTCCGGGAAGATACATTCCAGCTGCATGTTTTCGCATGGTTTGAGCAGTTTGTCTGCCAGTTCCAGTACTTCTTCGACCTTGCAGTTTCCGGCAACGGATAACACCATATTGTGCAGGTTATAGAAGGTGTTGTAGCAGCGGTAGAGCAGCTCCGGCGTAATCTGGGCAATACTTTCGATGGTACCGGCAATATCAATTTTTACTGGATGCTTGTGAAATAACCCTTGCAGCATGTTGAAAAAAATCCGCCAGCTTGGATCATCGTTACACATTTTGATTTCCTGCCCAATGATGCCCTGCTCTTTCTGTACACTTTCCACGGTGAAATACGGAGACTGTACAAAGGAAAGCAGAATTTCCAATGACTCCTTGTAATGAGAGGAGCAGCTAAACAGATAACAGGTTTTGTCAAAGGAAGTGAATGCATTGGCATTCGCACCGGTTTTCGCATAGAGATCGAACACATCACAGTCTTCATTTTCAAAGAGTTTGTGTTCCAGATAGTGTGCAATGCCTTCTGGTACGCAACAGAAGTCGGGTTCCTGCTTGGTCTTAAACTGGGTGTTAATGGAACCGTATTTTGTACCGAACAGAGCTTCTGTTGTGCTGAAGCCCTTCATTTCACTGACATAGATGGAAAGGCCGCTTTTGTGTTTTATATAGGTGTACTGTTCGCCGATCTGCGGACAAGTAATGCGTTCGATTTTCGTTTCTGCCATGGTGTTATGCCTCCTCCTTCTTGGTATCCATAATATAAACAGTATCCAGTACCAAACTGCGGGCAGCCGCCATAATATCTTCTTTGGTGACAGCGTGATAACGCTGTAGCGTTTCTGACGGTTCCACAAAATCATTCCAGTAATAGCACTTCTGATACCATGAGAGATAGGAGCTTGACGTATCACCAATGCCGTTTAGCGTGTTATAAATGCTCATTTTTGCAGAATTGAGTTCTGTATCTGTAATGTTTCCTTCCTGAATGGCAGTCAGCTGACGCAGGATTTCTGTTTTTGCCTTTTCCAGGTTGTCGTGTTCTACGCCACTGCTGATGACAAGGGTTCGTCTTGCAGCCAGATAGGAACTGGAGCAGTAATAACAGAGGCTGAGTGT
>DYCW01000162.1 GCA_019417865.1 Ruminococcus sp.
CCCATGCACTGTCTGCCAATGCCGGAAACGAACCGGTTCGCTGTCATATCAAACTGGATACCGGCATGGGACGGATTGGTTTCCGGAGCAATGACCCGCAAACTTGTGTGGAGGAAATTCTGCCGTTGTTCTCGCTGCCGCAGCTGAAAATAGAAGGACTGTACACTCACTTTGCCGTGGCAGACTGCCCGAACGATGCAGAACATACCGCCTATACGGATGAACAGGAAAAACGGATTCTGACCGTTTATGACCTGCTTGCAGAAAACGGACACAAACTGCCGCATCTGCACTTTATGAACAGTGCTGCAACCGTTTATCGTCCGAATCCTCGCTGTACGCTGGCAAGAGTGGGCATTATTCTGTATGGTCTGCTGCCGAATTATCCCGTTCCAGTTCCGCTGCCGCTGAAACCAGTGATGACACTGAAGTCAGTCATCTCCCATATCAAAGAAGCAGAGAAAGGCGACTGTATCAGCTATGGCAGAACCTACACCATTCCGCATGCCAGCCGGATTGCCACTGTTACGATCGGCTATGCAGACGGCTATGCCCGACTGCTTTCCAACAAAGCATATGCACTGGTACATGGCGTTGCCTGTCCGATTGTCGGGCGGGTCTGCATGGATCAGCTCATGCTGGATATTTCCGAGGTGAAAGAACCCGTACAGCTGGGAGATGAGGTCACGATGTTCGGCACGGAAGGCAATACCACCATTACAGCGGACGAACTGGCGGCATTCTATGGAACAATTGGATATGAAGTCGTCTGCGGCATTTCCAAGCGAGTGCCGAGAGTCATTGTAAATAAGCAAATAAAATAACATGTGTTCGACGGCATGGATTCTATTGATACCAACGGCGAAAATGCTTTGCGATTCGCCAACAGATCCGTCTTTGTCCATCCCACACACGCTATCCTCTCATCCCATTATCCGCATCGGCTCTCCCTGATTAGCCTTGCCCTGAAAGGAGATTTTTTGTGAGTGAAATCAAATTACAGCAGAAAGCTGCTTATACCCTCGGCATTGACGTTGGCTCTACCACTGTCAAAACCGTCATCTTAGATGCAGAACACCACGTCCTGCACAGTACCTACCAACGGCATTTCTCTAAAGTCAAAGAAGCCGTTGCAGAACAGCTCCAAGCCATTATCCAGGAACATCCGGCAACGCTGTTCTCCGTCCATATGACCGGTTCAGCCGGTCTGGGACTGGCAACTGCCGCAAAAATTCCCTTTGTACAGGAAGTCCATGCTGCCTTTCTTGCCGTCAAGGAACGCTATCCGCAGGCAGATGCCGTCATTGAACTCGGCGGCGAAGATGCAAAAATTATCTTCCTGACCGGCGGTGTCGAACAGCGTATGAACGGTTCCTGTGCCGGCGGTACGGGAGCCTTTATCGACCAGATGGCAACCCTGCTGGATGTGTCTGTTGACGAACTCGACCGCATGGCACTGAAAGCCGACCGTACCTACCCGATCGCTGCACGCTGCGGCGTATTTGCAAAATCCGATATTCAGCCACTGTTGAATCAGGGGGCAAAACGGGAAAATGTGGCTGCCAGCATCTATCAGGCAGTGGTGGATCAGACGGTTTCCGGTTTGGCACAAGGACGCAAAATCGAAGGGCATGTCCTCTTCCTCGGCGGCCCACTTTCGTTCCTACAGGGACTCCGCAATGCCTTTATGCAGACGCTGCACTTGGATGCAGACCATGCTATCTTCCCGGTAGACGGCAGAACGTTTGTTGCCTATGGCTGTGCACTGGCTGCGGAAACCAGCTGCGAAAATCCTCTCACTGGCGAAGCCCTGCTGAAGCAAATCCAAACCGCAGAAACCAATCACACGGTGGTTGCAGATCAGCCGCTGTTCAGCTATCAGGAGGAATACGACCGCTTTCGGGAACGGCATGCCAAAAATGATGTTCCGCACGGTGACTTGCATACGTATCAGGGAAAAGCCTACCTCGGTGTGGATGCCGGTTCGACGACCACAAAAGTGGCTCTCATCGGCGAAGACAATACCCTGCTCTATTCGTTTTACGAAACCAATAAGGGGCAGCCGCTGGAATGTGTCAAGCGTGCACTGGAAACCCTCTATCAGAGAAAACACCCGAATCTGGAAATCTGCGGCAGTGCCGTCACCGGTTACGGGGAAGAAATGCTGAAAGCCGGTCTGGGCATTGATTTTGGAATCGTGGAAACGGTGGCACATTTTCGAGCAGCCGAATTTTTCTGTCCAGATGTGGACTTTATCATTGACATCGGCGGACAGGACATCAAGTGTTTCCAGATTAAAAACAAGGCAATTGACAGCATTATGCTGAATGAAGCCTGCTCCTCTGGCTGTGGTTCGTTCATTCAGGCGTTTGCCAATGCACTGGGCTACGATGTGGCAGAGTTTGCGAAACTGGGCTTATTTGCAGAACGACCGGTTGACCTTGGTTCCCGCTGTACGGTCTTCATGAACAGCAGTGTCAAGCAGGCACAGAAGGACGGGGCAACGGTTGCAGATATTTCTGCCGGGTTGTCCGGTTCTATTGTCAAGAATGCCATTTACAAAGTCATTCGTGCCCGTTCCCCGGAAGAACTGGGCAACCACATTGTGGTACAGGGCGGTACCTTCCTGAATGATGCCGTTCTGCGGTGCTTTGAACGGGAACTGGGACGAGAAGTGATTCGTCCTGCCATCTCTGGTCTGATGGGAGCATTCGGTGCTGCTATTTATGCAAAGGAGCACACCAGCGGCAAGAGTTCCCTGCTCTCCCTGATGGATCTGCACACCCTGACTTACCGTACACAAAATACCACCTGCAATGGCTGTACGGCACATTGCAGCCTGCAAATTCTGCGGTTCTCCAACGGCAAACGATTCATTGCCGGCAACCGCTGTGAACGAGGGGCAGGCATCTCTAAAAAAGAACAGATCCCGAATCTGGTGGACTGGAAATATGAAACCCTGCGTGCCCTGACAGACCGCCAGCCCGAACAACACAAGGCAACGGTTGGGCTGCCAATGGCACTGCACTATTATGACCAATTACCGCTATGGTACACATTCTTTACAGAGTTGGGATTTGCCGTGAAACTCTCTGAGGAAAGTACGCGAAAGACCTACTACAAGGGACAGAGCACCATTCCCTCCGATACCGTTTGCTATCCGGCAAAGCTGGCACATGGACATATGGAAAGTCTGCTGGAACAGAAGGTCGATTTCATCTTCTATCCCTGTATGACCTATAACATAGATGAAGGGGATTCCGATAACCACTTTAACTGTCCGGTCGTTGCCTATTATCCGGAACTGCTGCTGGCGAATAATGAGAAACTGAACGAACAGAACTTCTTACATCCATTCTTAGATTTGAACCGCCGAAAACACGTGGTAACGGTCTTACATGCCTGTCTTTCCGACTATGTCACAAAAAAGGAAATTGCAGCCGCATTGGAGCGGGGCTTTACCGCATTAGAAAACTATCATACACAAATTGCACAAACGGCACAGGAGATTGTCCGGCAGGCTCGGGCGGCTGGAAAAACCATCGTTGTGCTGGCAGGCAGACCCTATCACATTGATCCGGAAATCAACCATGGTATTCACAAGCTGATCAGCAGTCTGGGCATGGCAGTGATTACAGAAGATAGCATTGCTGGACTGGCACAGACGCCGGAATTACAGGCATTGAACCAGTGGACCTATCATTCGAGAATGTACCGTGCGGCACAGTATGTGACGACACAGCCTGATTTTCAACTGGTGCAACTGGTTTCCTTTGGCTGCGGCATTGATGCGATTACCACGGATGAGGTACGGCGAATTTTGGAGCAGGGCGGCAAGCTGTATACACAACTGAAAATTGATGAGATCAGCAATTTGGGGGCTGCTAAAATTCGCTTGAGAAGCTTAAAGGCAGCGATTGGTGCAGATGTGTCGAACCCGCAAGCAGAAAAGCCTGTTGCAAAAGAAGAAAAAGAACCGATTTCCGTATAAGAAAAGAAGAACAAAACACGCCGCAGGCAACTGCGGTCAAGCTGGCTCAGCTTGGCGGAAGGGTGCAGGGGAACAAGCTGTTCCCCTGCAAAGGGAACGAGTTGAAGTCCGTAAAGGAACGAGAAACAAGACACCGCTGTCCGCCATTCTAAAAACAAACCAGCATCAACAAGCAAAATTTAGAGTAAAAAGGTTGCAAGTTCGTACAACGTACTATGGCGGACAGCGGACACAGGTGAACAGCGTAGCGGATTCGCCGGACGGTCTGAAAAAGGATTCCCTAGGAAGTTATTCCCACAAGTTTCTAAATAAAACGGTCTGCCCTCTGCCTGTGTGCGTTTTCCTTGTACGAACTCACTTTTTTCATAAAATTTGCCCTTCCCTTTTATCCCTTCGGGACATTTCCCCGCACTGCGAGGAAATCACCCAACAGTATTTTTGAAAAACTGCTGCACCGAAAAACATTTTATTTCGCCGTTCGGCGGAGAAACCATCGATAGAATTTTCATTCGCCGTTTTTAATAGGAGTTGTCTATGAACTATCAGCAATTTACACCTGAAATGCGAAAAACGCATACCATATTAGTCCCCAATATGCTGCCGATTCACTTTCGGCTTTTAATCTCTATCTTTGAACAGTACGGCTATCATATGGAACTGCTGGAGTCTACCTCCCGTACCGTTGTGGAAGAGGGGCTGAAAAACGTCCACAACGACACCTGTTATCCGGCACTGCTTGTCGTCGGACAGTTTATGGAGGCACTCAAAAGCGGCAAATATGACCCTGACAAAACCGCTCTGCTCATCACGCAGACCGGCGGCGGATGCCGGGCTTCCAACTATATTCATCTGCTGCGAAAGTGCATGGCAAAGCAATTTCCACAGGTACCAGTCATTTCTTTGAACTTTGCCGGTCTGGAAAAGGCAAGCGGCTTTCAGCTGACCTTGCCGCTCTGTCTCAAGTTGGTATATGGCGTTCTGTATGCCGACCTGCTGATGACTTTGTACAACCAGTGCCGCCCCTATGAACTGAACGAGGGGGAATCGCAGCAGGTGCTGGATCTTTGGCAGGAAAAGCTGGAAAAGCTATTCCAGACCAATCACTACCGCAGTACAAAGAAGTGGTATACTGCCATGTTAGAGGACTTTGCAGCCATTCCCCGCAGTCAGAAACCAAAAATGAAAGTGGGCATCATCGGCGAAATCTATGTCAAGTACTCTCCGCTTGCCAACAACCATCTGGAGGATTTCCTGTTACAGGAGGGTTGCGAACCGGTTGTGCCAACGTTGATGTCATTTGTATTATACTGTGCTGCCAACTCGGAAAACAATGCAAAACTATATCAATACCGCAATCTGCATACCACGCTATTCGGCATTGGTTACAAATTCCTGCACGGCAAACAGATGGAAACCATCCGCTGCATGGAGGAACATGGTGTCTTTACGCCGATGCATAACTTTGAAGAGCTGCGGAAAGCGGCGGACAAGTACACCAATCAGGGCATTTGCATGGGAGAAGGCTGGATGATTACGGCTGAGATGGCGGTGCTCGTGGAACATGGTATCAAAAATATCATCTGTACACAGCCGTTCGGCTGCCTGCCGAATCACATTGTGGCAAAGGGGATGTCACGAACGATCAAACAGGCATATCCAGATGCCAATATTGTTGCCATTGACTATGACCCCGGTGCGACCAAGGTCAATCAGGAAAACCGAATTAAGCTCATGCTGGCATCGGCGGCAGCGGAAAAATAAGATGGAGAAAATTCGAACGGAAATCATGGATATCATCGAATTGATTAAAGAAAAGTACGGAGATCGTTGTCAACTTCGTTCTCCCCTGACAAAAAAGCAATATGAAAAAGCAAAGAAACAGCTGCCCGCTGAACTTTGCGAAATATTAAGGGTCAGTAATGGAATAGATGAAACGATGAAAGACCCGAATACAAATCAAACAATGGTTATTGATTCTATTATCTATACGTTGGCTGCAATTAAAAATGAAACGGAACACTATAGAAGTGAATTCGGTGGAAATGGCTTTGTATTTGCAGGCAACGGTGCAGGCGATTTTTATGTGCTCAAGCCGGATGGCAGTATCGCTTTATATGAATATTTCTATCTATCAGAATCGTATGAAGCGGATTCTTTATGGGATTTCTTCCAAACTCCCACTTTACAGAGCTAAGAGAAATCAAAATGGATATCGGAGGGCAACATGATATGGATGATAAGGCGATTCAATTTGTTAATTCATTGATAGGAAAGAAACTGGTTCATTTTTGTTGTGAAGTTGAAATACTCGATTTCAGTTTTGACCCGCTTGCTCTTCATGCCATGGGATGTTCAAGAGTGATAAAAAACAATGACATTCTTGTAACGACTCTGGACTATCAATCATGGGATCAAATGGAGAGCACCAATAATGATGAATGGTTCAATATGAAAAGGTTCCATTCTGAAATCGTAGGCGGTACTGTAACTTCTGTTGCAATCAACTCGTGGCATGATCTGCACATCGAATTAGACAATGGTGTTACAATTGAATGCCTGATTGCAAATGCTTATCCACATTTTGAGGAAGAGTTTGAGCAATGGGTACTATTTGAACCTACTGAACCTACTAAGGAACACAGCGGAACGCTCTTGGCAGTTTACAATAAGCATGTGGAGTTCCGGAACAGATCTGTGTTACACTCTGATATGTAGAATAAAGATAACCAACAAAAAGCCTGAGAACCCAAAAAGTTCTCAGGCTTTTTCTCTTTGTTTCACGTGAAACGGAAAGAATCGTTTCAATTTTTTATTTTGTCAATGGCAAGCCATCCTTATCCGTAAAATTTCCGTTTTTAATCTGTACAATGTCATAAATTGTTCCAATCCAACAAAGTCCTATTGTAAGCAAGTAAACAACACCACTGGTTGTTTTTCCAACATAAAAGCGGTTCAATCCCCCAATCCCCAAAAATCCAAGACACGCTAAAAACATTGCCATCCCCTTGCTTTTTTGGCTGCTTTTCTGTTTTCTTTCTACACGTCCTGTTTGCACATTCTGTTCATTACTAACATTGTTTACAATTGTAATGTTTGGAATCTGTATCGAGGGCGTTTCTTTTTTCTCTGGAATCCATCCACAATAAGGACATCTTTCTCCCTCAAAATTTGCTCCACATTTCAAGCAATCCATTTTTCACATACTCCTTTTCATCATGCTGCAATCGCAAAAAACTGCTTTCTCAACATGAAATATTTTTTTCCTTTCTCATCTTATCACAAACATCACTATTTGTCAAGTTTCTTTTCTATATTTAAGTTTAAAATTTTTCTGGAAATGTTATGATTATATAAGAGGTGGTACGATTGAACGGAAAAATAACAGGTGATAAAATCCGAGAAGCAAGAAAGCAGGCTGGTCTAACACAGTTACAGCTGGCTGATAAAATCTATGTCAGTGAAAGTTATATTGCATTGATTGAAAGCAATCGCCGCAGCCCTAGTATGCACGTTCTCAGCAAAATTGCAGAAACGTTAAATGTCACCACAGATCAACTCGTCTTTAATGCAGATATCAGAACCACAGATTCTTTTACTTTGGAATGGCAAAATTTAATTCAGGACAGAAAGCCGGAAGAAATTGAAAGTGCTCTAAAAATGCTGAAAAATTATTTTATATGTCTGGATGATTTAAAAGCGTCTGCTTTCCACCATCCCTCATCGGATCATACATGAACAACATTTCTGACTGTGTATAAAAAAAGAGGACAACCTATATAGGCTGTCCTCCTTTTGTTCCACATGAAACAATTCGCTGATTCACTCGGCTTTATCATCCGGCAGTTCCGTTTCCGGATGTCCGTCATAGTCCATCTTCCGGATATGATACTGCACATCTTCTAAAATTTTTCGATTGGCTGCCACCGTGTCCCCCAACAGCCCCATAATAATGGTCTGGAATCCGATCATCAGCAAGACTGCTGTTAAAATCAAAGATTGCACATGACCGCTTCCCTCTCCAATTGCAAGGTAAACCAAAAACCGGATGCCCAACAGCACACCCAGCGTAAAAATGACAGCACCCAGTATACCAAAAAACTTCAGCGGCTTGTACATCACAAAGGAACGGGTGATGACCGATGCTGACCGCTTCATATACCGCCACATACTCGAAAACAAGCGAGATGGTCGAGTTTCTGGATTCGTGCGAATCGGCACAGAAGCAATCGCCATTTTGCTCTGTCCTGCCTGAATAATCGTTTCCAGTGTGTAGGTGTACTCATTGACCACATTCAGCCGCATGGCGGCTTCTCTCGAATAGGCACGAAAACCGCTCGGTGCATCCGGCACATCCGTATGGGATGCCACCCGTACCACCCAACTGCCCAAGTGCTGAAACTTCTTTTTCTGCCAGGAAAAATGTTCCGTCTGATCAATCGGACGCTCCCCGATCACCATATCAGCCTTCTTGTCCAGAATCGGTTTCACCAGCTTTGCAATATCGGCACCGCAGTACTGGTTGTCTGCATCGGTATTCACAATAATGTCTGCACCCAGTCGCAAACTGGCATCCAGTCCAGCCAGAAATCCTCTTGCCAGCCCCTTGTTGCGACGAAAAGAAACAATATGATGTACGCCCAGTGCTCTTGCGGCTTCCACAGTGCCGTCTGTACTGCCATCATTGATGATCAGATATTCAATGGTATCAATCCCGTCCATCTGCTTTGGCAGATCCCGCACTGCCAGTGCCAATGTCTCTGCCTCATTGTAGCAGGGAATTTGTATGATCAGTTTCATCGTTTCCATACTCCCTATCTTTTAATAAATAATCACTGCCTGCCGGTAACACTGTGCATAGCACTCTTTAAAACGCTCTATAGGATATTCCATCTCGCCATTTAACGAGTCATTTACAATGACAACGCCACGATCTAAATCATAGCCCTTCAGCAGGAAAACGTGTTCATTCTCCAGCCAGTATACATCCAAATCCTTTGGTTCTGTCGTACCACCATTCGATGTACTTTCTACATAGTCATAAATAGTATAGGCATAAACTTCATTGATATCCAAAAGACTGACACTTGCCCAAACGGCAACGGGATGATTACTTGCAACCTCCCGCAGCAAATCTTCAAAGTCTGCACCAGTCAGATCCTTTACGATTCGTCCACTGTTTTGGGCAGACAAATATTTCCTTGCAGTATCCACAATCACAGGTGCATAGCAACCATAACCAGCTTGGTCATATGGTGACCCAATAAATGCCTCTTTAAATGTTGCCTTTCCCTCGCTCTCACAGGTCAGATAGCCCTCCACTAACTGTACCTTGTCCACATCAAAACCGACTGCATGCAACAGCATAGTCAGCGTGGTAACTTCGCAGCCAGTTGGAAGTTCTGGATTTTGCAGGATTGGATCGACTTCTATCGAGTAAGAGGACGGAAGTTCTCCAGAAATCAAGTATTCTGATGGTGGCACATCGGTTGTTGTTGCGATTGCTGTATGGGGTTGCAGCGGTGCTGCGGTCGTCACAGTGGTCTCCTGGGCATTCCATTCTGTTGTGACTGCTGTAGTCGTTTCAGCAGCGGTCTGATTTTCCTTTTTATCATGGGAACGGACACAGGCAACACAGCCTCTTCGGAACAGGAAAATGACAAATGCCAACAGTAAAACAGCCATTACACGACGGTTTCTTGCCTGTGCACGGGATACTCGTTTTCTCGGTTTCTGAGATGGCGGTGTTGTAGAGCCAGCCATATCAATTCTCCCACCTTTCTTTCTCTGTTTTATGATTTCTCTTTATTGTAGCATGAAATTGACTTTCTGTCAATGCATTGGAAACAATGCACACGCCAATCCATTTTCATCTTTCTTAGAGAAACCTTTCCCGAACGGTTTATATGAAGAATGGAACAGAAATTCATTTTTTACTTGCAGGCAACGATATCCCCATGCGAATGAAACACAAGCCCCACATGATACACCACCTTAACAATAACATATTCTCTGACAAAAAAGAAGACAGCTGCTCTCCTTTCCTGGAGAACGGCTGTCTTCCGTTGCGGATGGTTTGTGTTTCTCCTGAAACACGGGGTAGATATTCCAGAATCGGACTGCTTGATTCGAAGAGATGCCCTTACAGAACCGTCCTTTTCAGAATACCTTATGGCAGAAAAAACTTTTGGAGTAATCAAAAAGAATCTGTCACAGAAATCGAATTACAGTTTTGCTCCGATGAGTGCCTGCATTTCAATTTCTACAAGCTGCGTCGGACGGTTCAATTCTTTGATCCCAATCCAAGTGCAGCAGGGCTTGCTTTCCTTGAAAAATTCAGAGTACGCCTTTGTAATTTCCATATTGTAGGAAGAACTGGTTGCCCAGATGTTTACTTTTACGACTTCCTCCTTGGAAACGCCGTTCTCCTCCAGCAGATTCACCAGCTTTGTAAAGATGTACTTTGCCTGTGCATAGGGGTCACCCTCCCCGTAAACCGTGCCCTCCGGTGTCACCGCAGTAGTACCGGAAACAAATACAAACGGATCTGCCTTTACAATACGGGAGTAGCCTGCAACCTCTTCAAAACTCGAACCACCGCTAATATTGACTCTCTTAAATTCCATTTTTTACAGCACCTTTCTATAGAATTTTTTAGACTTGTAAGCGTTTTTCTTACTGTCATTATCATATCACAGAACACGACTTGGGTATTGAAAAAAACAGACATCCCGCATTGCATTTGCACCCATTTCTCTTATTGACAGCATAAAACAAGAAAAATTCAGAGTGGTAAGATGGCAAATTGGATCGGGCAACAGAACGGACAGCAGACACAGGCAAACAGTGCAGTGTTTTCGCCGGCATGGTTTGCGATTGGCAGCAGTAGAATGCATTCTTGTCAAACTCACGTTTTTTCTATTGCGTAACAACTGTAAATGCTTGCAATTTTTCCGACTTTATGCTATACTGATAGTAAATTTTTTCAGTACACAAAAGGAGAATCCAACTATGGCAAAAAATAATCAGAAAATGGTGGATGCCATTACGGCGATGGAGGAAGATTTCGCACAGTGGTATACCGATATTGTAAAGAAGGCAGAGCTGATTGCGTATACCAGCGTAAAAGGATGCATGGTCATCCGTCCCTATGGCTACGCCATTTGGGAACAAATACAGCAAATTCTGGACGGCATGTTTAAAGCAACCGGTCATGAGAATGTTTGCATGCCGATGTTCATTCCAGAAAGTTTGCTGCAAAAGGAAAAGGATCATGTCGAAGGATTTGCACCGGAAGTGGCATGGGTCACCCACGGCGGTTCCGAAAAGCTGGAAGAACGCCTCTGCGTGCGTCCGACTTCTGAAACCCTCTTCTGCGACCACTATGCAGAAATTGTACACAGCTATCGGGATTTGCCGAAACTCTACAACCAATGGGTCAGCGTAGTACGCTGGGAGAAGACCACCCGTCCGTTCCTGCGTTCCAGAGAGTTTTTGTGGCAGGAGGGCCATACCATCCATGCAACCGCAGAAGAAGCCATGGCAGAAACCGAAAAAATGCTGAATGTGTATGCAGACTTCTGCAAGGATGCACTGGCTATGCCAGTGGTAAAGGGCAAAAAAACCGAAAGTGACAAGTTCGCCGGTGCAGTGGCAACCTATGCGATTGAAGCCCTGATGCATGATGGCAAGGCATTGCAGGCAGGCACTTCGCACTACTTCGGGGACGGCTTTGCAAAGGCATTTAACATTCAGTTTACGGATAAAAATAATACCTTACAATATCCACATCAGACCAGCTGGGGGGTAACCACTCGTTTAATCGGTGCGATCATCATGACACACGGCGATAACAATGGTCTGGTACTGCCGCCGGCAGTCGCACCGATTCAGGTCATCATTGTACCCGTTGCGATGCATAAGGAAGGGGTTCTGGAAAAGGCAAGAGAACTGGAAGCACAGCTGAAGGCAGCCGGTTTGCGGGTCAAGCTGGATGATACCGATAACTCTCCAGGCTGGAAGTTTGCAGAATATGAAATGAAAGGCGTACCGATTCGGCTGGAGATTGGTCCGAAGGACATTGCACAGGAGCAGTGCGTATTGGTAACCCGTCACAATCGGGAAAAAACCTTCTGTCCGCTGTCTGCTTTGGTAGAAACCGTACGGGAACGCTTGCAGGTTGTGCATGACGGGATGTATGAAAAGGCACTTGCCAACCGTGAACAGCACACCTATGCCTGCAAGACGATGGACGAAATTGTCAAAGTACTGGAAGAGAACGGTGACGGCTTTATTGAGGCAATGTGGTGCGGAGAGGAAGCTTGTGAGGACAAGGTGAAAGAAATCACGGGTGTCGGTTCCCGCTGCATTCCGCTGGAGCAGAAACACCATGCAGATACTTGTGTCTGCTGTGGAAAGCCGGCAAAGCATATGGTACTCTGGGCAAAGGCATATTGATTGGTTGTTTCACGTGAAACAACACAAACAGATCAAAATCAAAACGGCAGCTGCAAAAAAGCAGCTGCCGTTTGTGTTGCAAATGCACATTTGTGAGGGTTGCCCTAGTCTCCCATCTATCAAGAGATAGTCGGCACTTCATTGTCTGCCATAACTGGAAGATCTGAAATCAGCAGAATGACAAAATCCAACAACGTACTTGCATCGTTTTCATCAATCGTCTCTGTTCCATCTGTAAATACATTGGCATTCTGTGCTGCGGCACCTTCCAGTATGACCACCTGGCACATATGTTTGTTCAAAACGATAGCATCCCGCAAATCCACAACGCCATCCAGATTCACATCTCCGTAAAGGATGTTCGGCAATTCCCCTGATGTAGTCGTCGTGCTGGTTTCACTGGAAGTAGTTTCTGTTCCAGAAGTGGTGGGTTCTGTTCCTGTTGTTGTCGTCATTGTCGTCGTAGTTGTGGTATCTGTAGTGGTCGTAGTTTTTTCGTATTCATATACCAGCGTAACGGTATTGATCACGCATGTTACATCGCTGCCGGTTTCATCGTTCGTGGAAGACTTCCACCACTCCGGCTGTAACTCGGTGTAGGAATCCTGAATCACAGCAGATACGATGTCGCCGTCTCCATTTGAAAACTGATCATCCATTACAATCTTGACATCATTGGTGCCGCCACTATACCCAAAGGCTTTTGCACCCCAGAATGTTGTACCGTCTTCGCCCAGCAGCTGGTTAAAGGTCAGTGCACCGCCGCCGCCAAACCAAGAAGCGTTCAAGCTACAAGTTGCTGTAATATTCAATACCACTTCTTTCAGGTGTTCCAGATCTTCCAACGGAATCATCGGGAAACCGTTCTGTGACAGCTCCAAATCACTGTAGTTGTAAACAACGGTTTTTGTATCCGGTTCTTCCGGCTTGACATAAACCTCAGCATCGCTCTCTTCATCGGAAACAACAACCTGTGCCACCGACATCGGCGGCAGCTCTACTGTCACCTGATTGTTGCTGACATCGTTCTGCACGTCAATAATCCGAATCTGGTCATCTTCCGGTGTGATGGCATAGACAACCGCACTCTGATAATCCTTTGTGCTGCCCTCCAGCGAAATCACTGCCTCCTGTGTCTGATCTGCACTCTTATTGGAAAGCACAGTGGTAACAGTAGAATCGTCACCGGCATCAATCGCCGCATACGCATACGCAAGCGAAATATCATCTGTGGAGGCTTCTACCAGTGTATCACCGAACGCAGCCCCCTTGCCGTCATAGTTGGTGTACAGATTGATGGCAGAGGCTACATATGGGCATTCCGACAGGGTGCCCCAGTAGGTTGCAAAATAAATGTCATTATCAGCGAAACAGCCGAGTGCATCTGCTTCCGCAATGGCAGCACTGGAAAGCTTACCGGATTCCTTTTCGTTGCTGATGTCTGCCAGATTGTATTCAGAAATGGAAATCTTTGTGCCTGGATAATACTTGTCAATGGATTCCTGAATCTTGGGGATAAATGGGAAGTACTGTCCGAAATACGGCTGTAACCAGCTGTTTTCCACATAACTTGCATCATACAGGCTTCTTGCTGCTTGTACCCTGGAAGCCTCTGTGCTGCAATCCTGTGAATAGTAATGTACATCTACGACATCAAGCAGACGGGTCCCGTATTCTTTTTCTGCCTGTGCCATCTGCTCCAGATAATAATCCAAATACCATGTATAATTGCCCTTCACAGCTTCCCAATCCGGATCGGTATATTGGTCGGTGGTGCTGCCGTTAATGCAGGGCAGCATCCCCCAGAATGCCGGTCCGAACACTTCTGCCTTCGGATCAATACTCTTTACCACGCTTGCCAGTTCAATCGACTTGGAGAGGAGTTCGCTGTTGCTGACCTCTTCGCCGTGCAGGCGAGGATGGGTGTCATTCCAGAGCACCGGCTCATTGTCCAGACTATACCCCTGCATGCCAGTAGAATTGGACGCATCGCCGAGCGTCTGGACAATATAATTCACATACTCATCCATGTAAACGGCATTGTCTGTCAAATCTGGTTCCAGAGAAAGTGCCGTATCCTTCTTGAACTTCACTGCATTCCAGCGAGAAGACGGTGCTGCTTCTGCTTCCGAAACGGTACCGGACTTGTCCGCTGCAACATAACCAGCCATTTGCAAGGTTGTAATTTTATATGGAACATTGTACTTGGTGCAGGTGTCGGACAATCTGCGTGCTGCATATCCTGCACCATCCGTAATATCACCAATATTGGTATCCGAACTGTTATGCCAGTCTTCCCCAGCATTGGAGTAGTTGTTTTCCCAGTTGTAACCAGTATAGCGATTGCCGCCTTGCCGGACGGCATTGGCAGTGACATTGCGGACATTACTGCCGTCACCGGGGTCGTTCACGCCGTAGATATACGGACTGATGGACTTTTGTTCGCCTGCCAGATTGACCGTCACCGGCATGGTGTAGCGATCCCCTTCCGCTGCAATGCCGCTCATTGGAATCTGTGCCAGACAGGTGAGTGTGAACAGCCCTGCTATCAAGGCAGTGCGTTTGCGGTGCTTTGTCATAAAAAATTCCTCCCATTTCATATTATTTTATACTTTTATCAGAACATAGAACGGCAGCCGTTCCTGCCCTGACAAGAAATCTTAGGTATTCCGGTCCACTTGTCGTTCTATTATACCACAACTTCCATAAAATTTATACAAAATTTGTTGTATTTTTATCAAATATGTTCATAAATTTGAGTTCCCTGAAAATATATGCTATCACCGCTCATCCGGATGCATTTCTGTGAAATGGATACAAAAAAACAGTCTGTTTGAGGCACAATTTTTTCTCTAAAATCCCCTCTTTTTTCTTGACAATCCAGCTAACCTATGCTATAATATTGTTCAACCTCGAACTGTTCACGATTGAACAATTCGAAATTCAAAAAAGGAGGTGTTTTTCATGGAGCCGCTGTTTCCACGGTTGCACCGTCTTTCTATCTTAACTGACCGTTACCGCTGCCGTTCATTTCAGATACAAACATCTGAACAGCTGACGGGGATGCATGGCTGGCTGATTCACTTTCTCTATATTCGGCAGGACACGCCGATTTATCAGCGTGATATTGAAAAAACATTTTCGATCCGCCGTTCAACTGTGACCGCAATGCTGAATCGTATGGAGGAAAACGGACTGATTGTACGAAAATCTGTACCGGAAGATGCACGCCTCAAGCGGATTGTCCTGACGGAAAAGGCAATTTCTTTACACCAAAGTGTGGAGCAAGAGCAGATGCGGCTGGAACAGATTTTAACAGATGGCATTTCTCCAGAGGAACTGGCACAGTTCCAAAAAACGCTGAACATTATGTGCCAAAATCTTGAAACTTTTGAAAGTGAAGGAGGTCATTCTACATGTTGAAACGACTTGCCGGCTGTATCCGGCAGTACAAAGGGGTTTCCCTGCTGTCACCTTTGTTTGTAACCCTTGAGGTTATTATGGAGGTCATCATCCCGCTGCTGATGGCAAAGTTGATTGATGACGGGATTGATGGTGCAAACCAGACTGCGATTCTGCAAACCGGCGGCATTTTGGCGGTCTGCTGTGTCCTTTCCTTACTATTTGGTGCATTGGCAGGGCACTATGCTGCAAAGGCATCTGCCGGCTTTGCAAAAAACATTCGGCATGATTTGTTCCATGCTGTACAGGGATTTTCTTTTTTCAATATTGACCGTTTTTCTACGTCCAGTATTGTCACCCGTCTGACAACCGATGTCACCAACCTGCAAAATGCCTATCAAATGTTGGTGCGAGTTGCCCTGCGTTCGCCGACCATGCTGATTTTCTCGCTGGCAATGGCAATCCGAATTAACTGGAAGCTGGCATTGATTTTTGTAGCAGCGATTCCGCTGCTGGGACTGCTGGTTCTGGTATTGATGCGGAGTGTACATCCGATCTTTGAACGGGTCTTCCGCACTTATGATAAGCTGAACAATGTCGTACAGGAAAATGTACACGGCGTACGGGTCGTGAAGGCATTCGTCAGAGAAGACCACGAAATCAGCAAGTTCTCTCAGATTTCCAAGAAAATTTATGATGATTTCTGCAAGGCAGAAAGAAGAATGTCATTTGCCATGCCGGGAATGCAGATTGCAGTCTATTGCTGTATTTTGCTGCTGTCCTGGTTTGGTGCAAGAATAATTGTTGGAACACATGGTGTGGATCTGACAACCGGTCAACTGATGAGTTTGATGACCTATGCGTTGCAAATTCTGGGGGCACTGATGATGCTTTCCATGATTTTCGTGATGATTATCATGTCCAGAGCCTCCGCAGAACGAATTGTAGAAGTTCTGGAAGAGCAGAGCGACCTGACCAATCCGGAACATCCTGTGACAGAAGTCAAGGATGGCAGTGTGGACTTCTCCCACGTTTCGTTCAGCTATTCGAAGCGAATGGATAAGTGCTGCTTGAAAGATATTGACCTGCACATTGCGTCCGGTATGACGGTCGGTATTTTGGGCGGTACAGGTAGCTCGAAGAGTTCCCTGGTACAGCTGATCCCAAGATTGTATGATGTCACAGACGGATCTGTAAAAGTCGGCGGGGTCGATGTACGGGATTATGATATGACAGCACTGCGAAATCAAGTTGCCATGGTGCTGCAAAAGAATGTATTGTTCTCGGGTTCCATTCGGGAGAATTTGCTTTGGGGCAATGAACATGCCACCGATGCTGAATTGCAGGAGGCTTGCCGACTTGCCCATGCAGATGAATTTATCAATACCTTCCCGGACGGCTATGACACCCATATTGAACAGGGCGGTGCAAATGTCTCCGGCGGTCAGAAGCAGCGGCTTTGTATTGCAAGAGCACTGCTGAAAAAGCCGAAAATTCTGATTCTGGACGATTCTACCAGTGCCGTCGATACGAAGACAGATGCTTCCATTCGGCAGGCTCTGCGAACCTATCTCCCGGAAACCACCAAGTTCATTATCGCTCAGCGAATTTCTTCTTTGCAGGAAGCTGATTTGATTTTGGTTTTGGACGGCGGTGTCATCAACGGGATGGGTACCCATGAAGAGCTGTTACAGAATAATGAAATTTATCAGGAAATTTATGCAGAACAAAATAAGAAAGGCGGTGTGACAGCATGAGCGGAATGCGTGGAAGAGTGCCGGTTGGAGCCGGTCAAAAGCCGAAAAATGCAGGAGCTGTTATGAAGCGGCTGCTTGGTTATTTGAAACCATATCGAATCCATCTAATTTTTGTTTTTGTCTGTATTATTCTCAGTGCATTGGCAAGTGTTGTCAGTGCAACGTTTTTGGAGTCCCTCATCAATGATTATATTGCACCGCTGCTGTTGGAGGCAAAACCAGACTATTCCGGTTTGCTGCTGATGATTCTAAAGATGGCATGTATTTTTGTTGCTGGTGCACTGGGTTCTTTTCTTTACACAAGGCTGATGATTCCAGTGTCACAGGGGGTTCTAAAGAAAATTCGAGATGAAATGTTTTCTCACATGCAGACGCTGCCAATTCGCTATTTTGACCAGAATGCAACTGGCGATGTCATGAGCCTGTACACCAATGATACGGATACGCTGCGGCAGATGATATCACAGAGCTTGCCACAATTTGTTTCTTCCTCGATTACTATGATTGCTGTTTTCATTGCCATGCTGGCCACCAGCGGATGGTTGACCTTGTTTGTGATTGTCTTCTTGGTTTTCATGCTGATAATTGTCAAGAAGATTGGCGGAAAGAGCGGCAGATACTTTATCGCACAGCAAAATTCACTTGGAGATGTCAACGGTTATATTGAAGAGATGATTCACGGACAAAAGGTCGTTAAAGTATTCTGCCACGAACCGCAGGCGGCGAAAACCTTTGATGAGAAAAACGAAACCCTATTTGAAAACGCCACCAAGGCAAACAGCTTTGCAAATATTCTCATGCCGATTGTCAACAACCTCGGCAACCTACAATATGTCTGCATTGCCATTCTGGGCGGTGTGCTGGCACTGCATGGTGTCGGCGGTCTGACGCTGGGGGCAATTGCCGCATTCTTACAGCTGAGCAAGAGCTTTACCCAGCCAATCGGACAGATTTCTCAGCAGGCCAGTGCGATTGTCATGGCATTGGCAGGTGCAGACCGTATTTTCCATATGCTCGACGAACAGCCGGAACAGGACGAAGGGTATGTACACCTCGTAAATGCCACTCGTGATGAAGATGGCAATCTCTGTAAGACAGATCACCGCACCCGATTGTGGGCATGGGAGCATCCGCATCAGGATGGAACCGTTACTTATACAGAACTGCAAGGCGATGTACAGATGGAACATGTGGACTTCGGCTATGTGCCGGAAAAAATTGTCCTGCACGATGTAAGCGTCTATGCAAAACCGGGACAAAAAATTGCCCTTGTCGGTGCAACCGGAGCCGGAAAAACAACGATTACGAACCTGATTAACCGGTTCTATGATATTGCAGACGGCAAAGTACGATATGACGGCATCAACATCAACAAAATCTGCAAACCAGATTTGCGGCATTCCATGGGTATGGTCTTGCAGGATGTCAATCTGTTTACTGGAACGGTAATGGATAACATCCGGTATGGTCGATTGGATGCGACCGACGAAGAGTGCATTACAGCGGCAAAACGAGCAAACGCCCATGACTTTATTATGCTGCTGCCAGATGGCTATGAAACGGTACTGGAAGGCGATGGCTCTGGTCTGTCACAGGGACAGCGGCAGCTGCTTTCCATTGCCAGAGCTGCGGTGGCTGACCCACCGGTTATGATTCTGGACGAGGCAACCTCCTCAATTGATACCCGAACCGAGCGGATTGTACAGGCTGGTATGGATGCTTTGATGAAGGGCAGAACCGTCTTTGTCATTGCACACCGCTTATCTACCATTCAGAATGCCGATGTCATTCTGGTACTGGATCAGGGGCGTGTCATTGAGCGTGGCAATCATGAACAATTGATGACACAGAAGGGACGGTATTACCAACTTCAAACCGGAACACTGCCGCCATTGGAATAATTGGAACATCAGATTATAAAAAACAGCTTCTCTGAGCGAGAAGCTGTTTTTCTTTTCCTAATGTGGTACATTCTTTGCTGAAAAAGAATGCGGGCGATAAATCAGTTTTATTTCCCACTATGTGAGAAGATGTCAGCAACACTGACAAAGTTACAGGTTCATCATGAAACGAAGTGCAGCACGAAAACCGGCATAAAAGCCAACCTTTGCAGATTCCGACCAGATATCACCGACTGTGGTAAAAATATCAGGCTGTGTGGAATTACCAGACGTGGATTCTGCTAAATTAGAAAGTGCTTTCCACTTGCTTTCCATCTCACGATTGAGCAGTTTATCAGAACTGTATTCTATTTCCGCTTGATAGTATTTTTCAATTACCTCATTCATGTTCTAAAATTCCTTTCTATCACACTTGACAAAAAGGCTGATCCAATGATATAATAGATTTCAGACAAGACTTTTTGTCTTGGGCTTGATAACGGTATCGCTTTTCTTTCTACGGAGGCGGTACTGTTATTTTTTTAACTTCTTATAGACTTCCCGTATCCCCTCACGAATAATATCCGCTTTCCTTTTACCAGTCACTTTCGCACAATATTCTAGGATTTTTACATCTTCGTCCGACATTCTTATTCTAGTTTCGTGCTTCTTGGGGTCTGACGTAGGTCTACCTGTTCTTGGAGACATGATTTCACCTCTTTTCTATCTGTCTCTTATACACATCTGACGCTGCC
>DYCW01000163.1 GCA_019417865.1 Ruminococcus sp.
GCAGTATGGCTGCAAAGTTGACAAGAAGCGGATTTCGCTCAAGACGGATATTAAGAATTTTGGTACGTATGAGGCAGAAATTCGCCTGTATGCCGGTATTCTTGCCAAAGTAACGGTAGAGGTCGGCGAGGCGTAAACATACCATAAGAAGGTGCAGGATGACATGGGCGGACACAGTTCGCCCGTATCTTGTTTAATGAGGAGTTTTAGATGGCACAGGAATTGGGAAATGTAGAACAAATGGAGCTGCCCTATAGTTTAGAGGCAGAACAAACCATCCTTGGGGCAATTCTGATTGATGCCTCCGTGTTGTCCATTGTTTTGGAGAAGGTGAAACCAGACAGCTTTTTCAATGAGCAGCATCGGGCTTTGTTTCAGATTATGCTGCAAATGTTCACCTCCGGTGAAAAGGCAGATATTATTACTGTTTTAAATGCCGCAATGACAGAACATATTTTCGATACCGCAGCGGAAGGACGTGCTTATCTGGGGGCACTGGTCAATCTTGTACCATCTGTTGCAAATATTGAAAGCTACTGTAATATTGTTGCAGAAAAATATTATATCCGCAGCTTGGCATTTGTGGCACGCTCCATCTTGCAGGACATCCAGACAGGGGAACAAGATGCACAAATGTTGATGGATGCTGCGGAGCAGCGTATTTTTGACATTCGGAAGGGGAAAGATACACAGGGGCTGGTAAAGCTGGGCGATGCGATTTGTGAGGCATATGATCATATTGGAAAGATTGCCGGACCGGACAAGGAAAAGTATATCGGAGCCAGAACGGGTTTTAAATACCTAGATACCATTACGTCTGGTTTGAACAAATCTGACCTGATTTTGATTGCAGCCCGCCCGGGTATGGGAAAAACCTCCTTCGCTATGAACATTGCTGCCAATGTGGCACGGCGGGGCGATCGGGAGGTGGCAGTTTTTTCACTCGAAATGTCCAAGGAGCAGTTGGCAACTCGTCTGCTTTCCACAGAGGCACTTGTGGATTCCAATAAGCTGCGGAGCGGCTTTTTAACCAACGATGACTGGGTGCGACTTGCCACCAGTGCAGGCGTATTGAGCGGTTTGCCCATGTACATTGACGATACTGCTGGTATCACCGCACAGCAGATCAAAGCAAAGTTGCGGCGGATGAAAAATGTGGGCTTAGTCGTGATCGATTATTTACAGCTGATGACTTCTACCCTGCGGACAGATAACCGTGTGTTGGTAATCTCAGAAATTACTCGCCAGCTAAAGATTATGGCAAAAGAATTGGATATTCCTGTTATTCTATTGTCACAGCTCTCCCGTGGTCCGGAGAGCCGAAATGACAAACGACCGATGCTGTCTGATCTGAGAGAATCCGGTTCCATTGAGCAGGATGCGGATATTGTACTATTTTTATATCGAGATGCTTACTATAACAAGGAAAGTCCAACGCCGAACATTTCAGAATGTATTATTGCTAAAAACCGGCATGGTGAAACTGGTACTGTACAGATGATATGGGACGGTCAGTTCACACGGTTTTCCAATATGGAGATGCAGCATGAGGCATAAACGAACAGCAACGCTACCAGAGAAAGTACAATTGTTTTTGCAGCAGCATCACATGGTGCAGGCTGGTGATACAGTTTGCTGTGCTCTGTCTGGTGGTGCGGATAGTGTTTGCTTGCTGCGTTGTCTGCTGGAGTTAGCAAAACCTTTGCAGCTGCAAATAACTGCTATTCATGTCAATCATCAGCTGCGGGGAGAGGAGAGTGAGCGGGATGCTGCATTCTGTGCAGCACTTTGTGAACGCTTGCAAGTGCCGTTGCAAATGGTACGCTGTGATGTGACGGCATATGCCAAACAGCAGCACTGTTCGATCGAAACGGCTGCACGGGACTGCCGTTATGCTGCTTTTGCATCCGCTGCGGCAACGCATGTTGCGACTGCACATACGGCATCTGATAACCTGGAAACCATGCTGCACCGTGTGATACGGGGCAGTGGACTGCGTGGGCTGGCAGGGATTCCGCCGATACGGGATCGGTATATTCGACCGCTCCTGACCATTACCAGAACAGAAGTAGAAGCGTTTTTGCAGACGCTGGGGCAGGATTATGTGACAGACAGTACCAATGAAACGGATGCCTACACTCGAAACCGAATTCGACATGATTTGATTCCAAAGATGCAGCAGCTGAATCCATCATTGGAACAGACTGCAATTGGAATGCTGCAAGCATTGCAGATAGAACAGGATTATATGGCAAAGCAAGCGGAAGTAGTATTGCAAGCCCACCGAACCACAGACCAGACGCTTTCCGGTTTGCTGACAGAACATCCTGCTATGCAGCTGCGGTGTATCATGCAGCTTCTGGAACAGTTTGGGATTTCCTATGATGCGGCAAGGCTGTATCGCTTGCAAATGCTGCTCTCTACAGGCGGTAATTATAATTTGACAGACCGCTATTATGCACATTGTCAGAATGGTTGTATTTCTATTATAGAGCATACACAACCATCTCTGGAACCAGTGCCGCAGGTGCTGCAATGGGGACAAAATCAGCTGTTTTCTGGTTTTTTTGTCGAGGCAACACTCATCGAACTGGAAAAAAATCGAAATCCTCTAATTGTTCATAAAAAGTTATCAAAAATGCTTTTGGATTATGATAAAATAAAAGGTGTTATTTTCTTGCGGGGTAGGCAGTACGGTGACCGTGTGCAGTTTGCCGGTCATAGAACCGTTTCTTCTGTGAAAAAGCAGATTTCAAAACAGGTACCGCCGCAGAGAAGACAGACACTACATTTCCTCGCTGATGAGGAGGGCACTATCTTTGCGGAGTTTTTGGGTGTGGCAGCCCGTGTGCAACCGGATACAGAAACCAAGCGACTGCTACAGATCGTCATACGACAGGTTTGAGGTAGCTGCAGAAAAAGTATATCCGTAATGCCTATTTCCGCATAATATCAAAAAAACGGCAGGATGCCCTGCCTGAAAGAATGGAGTGAACAATTTGACGCCAAAAAAGAGTAAGGGAATTGGAGCATATTTGTTGGTTGTTGTGTTGCTGCTGCTGGGGGTATTTTTTATCACACAAAATGTCGGCGGAAGAGAAAATGATACACAATATTCCGAGATCATGAACTACTTTGACGACTATGATGTAAAAAAATATACATTGGATTTGGGCTCAGGCGAGTTGAAAATGACCCTGCAGGACGATCGCATCATTACCTATGAAGTGCCGTCTGTGCAAAGATTTTTGGAGGATGTAAAGGACTATCGGAAGGATTACAATGAAAAACATTCCAATGCACCGTTGCAAATGGACTACTATAAGGTGAAGGATTCGTCCTGGATTTGGACGCTGCTGCCGACAATTTTGCTGCTGATTATGGGCATTCTACTGTTTGTGTTTATGATGCGGCAGGCAAACGGCGGCGGAAAATACACTTCTTTTGGCAAGGCAAACATCAAGAATCAAGCGAATACCCGGAAGGCTACCTTTGCAGATGTTGCTGGTGCGGATGAAGAAAAACATGAGCTGGAGGAAATTGTAGATTTTCTGAAAAATCCAAAGAAATACACGGAAATTGGTGCAAGAATTCCGAAAGGCGTTTTATTGCTGGGACCGCCCGGAACTGGTAAAACCCTGTTGGCAAGAGCAGTCGCAGGAGAGGCTGGTTGTCCATTTTTCTCTATTTCTGGTTCTGATTTTGTTGAAATGTTTGTTGGTGTCGGTGCATCTCGTGTGCGGGATTTGTTTGAACAGGCAAAGAAAAATGCACCATCTATTATTTTTATTGATGAGATTGATGCAGTCGGACGGCACAGAGGTGCTGGTCTGGGCGGCGGTCACGATGAGCGGGAACAGACCCTGAACCAATTGCTGGTGGAAATGGACGGCTTTACCGGAAAAGACAACGTGATTGTTATTGCAGCAACCAACCGGAGAGACATTTTAGATCCAGCCTTGCTGCGTCCGGGACGGTTTGACCGGCAGATTGTGGTTGGCTATCCAGATGTAAAGGGAAGAGAAGCCATCTTACGGGTGCACACCAAAAAACGGCCGCTGGCACCAGATGTGGATTTGGCAACCATTGCAAAATCAACCGTTGGTTTTACTGGTGCAGATTTGGAAAATCTGGTCAATGAAGCTTCTCTGTTGGCTGCACGGCAGAATAAAAAAGCAATTACCATGCAGGAAATTCAGGAAGCAACCATTAAGGTGATTGTTGGACCGGAGAAGAAATCGCACAAGGTTTCTGAAAAGGAAAAGCGGCTGACGGCTTATCATGAAGCCGGTCACGCTGTGTGCACCTATTATTGTGACCATCAGGATAAAGTACACCAGGTTTCCATTATTCCGAGAGGTATGGCAGGCGGTTACACTATGTCCCTGCCGGAGCAGGATAAGTCCTTTGTCAGCAAGCGGGAGATGGAAGAGAATATCGTCACCCTGCTGGGCGGACGGGTTGCAGAGCAGCTGGTACTGGATGATATTTCAACGGGTGCATCCAATGACTTGGAGCGTGCGACTGCAACTGCCAGAAAGATGGTAACACGGTATGGTTTCAGCGAAAAGATGGGGCCAGTGGTTTACGGCAATGACCAAAATGAAGTCTTCCTTGGAAAGGATCTGGGTTCCTCCAGAGATTATTCCGATCGGGTTGCCGGAGAAATTGATGATGAAGTACGCCGGATCATTGAAACGGCGTATCAGCAGGCAACGCTACTGTTGCAGGCACATATGGATCAGCTCCATCTGCTTTCAAAGTATTTAGTTCTGCATGAAAAAATTGAACGAGATGACTTTGAAAAGCTGATGCAAGGTAAAATGGATCCCTCTACATTTGTAGAGGAGCAGTCGGCAGAACAGCCATCTGAACCGGAAGCAAATCAACCGCCGGAACAGGCATAAAAATTATACCATAAAAAGAATGGGCTACTGTATTAAAAACTGTACAGTAGCCCGTTTTGTAGTTGCATGATTATTTATTTTGCCCAACAATTTTATTCGCTGAACGGCAACAGGTGAATAGCAAAGCGTTTTCGCTGGCGGAGGGCAAGGACATTTCATGGATATAAATTTTCATTAAGATCAAGTTAGTTTATGCTGCTTTTTTCTCCAACTCTGCCCGAATCTGTTGCCAAGCGTGTTCTGATACACCTGTGAGCTTATGCCGATGCACATGCTTTCCCTGTAAGTAGAAGAACACATTGCAAAGACCGCATCGTTTGCCAGTTCTGGTGCGGGTGATCTGTACACATACCACATTGGAAATGGGTGCAATGATGGTGTGAAAAATAAATCCGCTGCTATAGTGCAGGTAAAGCCTGTCATTTTCGATCCACATGCGAGTGCGAATTGCTGAGACACAACGAATTAACAGAAACCAGCCGCATGGCAGGAGCAGCATCCAGCCAAAAAAGGAGAAACGCATATAAATCAGCGGAAAGAAATGTTTTGTCAGTATCATTGCAGTAAGAACCATTCCCGTCAGTAAAAGCGGCTGCCAGATGAATAGCCAGATACGAAACAGGCTGAATGTTTGTTTCGGTTTCTTTTTTCCGATGATATCCGGCTGGTGTTTCAGAAGTGGCTGTAGAAAATGTGTTGCATGAGATTTTTGCAGCAATGGCATTAAGACTGGCAATTCGTTTTTTTGATTGCCATAGCCAGGGCAGCTGATGTGTACAGACATCAGACGCAGCAGTTTCATCATAAGATTTTGACGAATATCAATGTAGTTTACTGCTCCACGCCGCAGCCGATAACGATAGGGAGAAATTAGCCCACGATGTATGGAAAATGCTTTTTGGTCAGCAAAAAAACGAAAACGGCTGTATCGCAGCAGGTTGCCAATAAAGGAAATCATCCATGCTGCCAAAATCAAAATGGACACTGTGATGGCTAGCCTGGGGATGCCCTTAAAGTAGGCAGCTGCTTGATCGGTTAGTGTCATTAGCAACTGTTCTGCTTGCAGTTCTTCCAGCAAGTCTCGTGTAATTCTACCGCCCTGAAAGAAGATAGCAGCAATATAGATTGCACCAGATAAGCTGCTGGAGAAGAGAAACGAGAATAGCAGCAGGCGGGCAATATGCGGTCGGTGCTGTTTTACCTCCGGAGCGGAACGCATCAGAGGAATCACTTGACGGATCGCTGTGAGGTCTGCACGATACAGGAGCAACTGCATATCCGCACCAGCAATGTCCTCGGCACCAGTGTGAATCCAAAGTCGTACAGCACCGAATGGCCGCAGATAAAAGGCATGTTCCTCTGTTACAGAAGTGATGCTACAGCAGGGGATTTCTGTCTCTCGTTTTAAGAAAATGCCGCTTTGTCTGCGGATGACTTCTGTATTATAGGTAAATCCGCAGTAAAACCAGCGGATTGCACCATAGGTGAGAATCAACAGGCAAATCAGCAGATCAAACCACGCTCCATGCAGCCATGCAGCAGCTTCTTTTGCAGAGAACGGAAAAAAATGTGCGGAACGCAGCAACGGAAAAATCAAAAGCCAGAGATTTTTCGCAGTATAACGAAAGATTTTAATTGGATGTTCATGGAGCATGCGTTTCCTCCTGTGTAACGGGATAAAATAGATCAGCAAACCGAATACAGAGTTCTGCGGCATCCTTTTTTTTCAGAAAGAGAAGCAGCATGGTGCCGCCGTATGCGTGCAACGGCAAAAAGATCATGCCAGTGTATTGACAGAATGGTGTCTGAATAATGGTACTGCATTGCAGTGCACGAAGTCGCATCCGTTTTTCCCGATGAATGAAAATACCTGTCACAGAAATAATATCTTGTTCTGTAATGGTATAGCTGGTATTGCGAAACCAAAGCGGCAGCAGAATAAAAATACAAATGAGTGCTGCCAGCAGGAGAAGGAGACAGATGCCATTGACAATGTGAGCCGGCACAATCATTAACACATAGCGGATGGCGGCAATCAAAATCAGTGCCAGTGGCAGACAGATGAGTTGTAGTAGATATTTTGCATGAGGGTCAGGGCGGTATATTTTTTTTGTGTGCGTCATGATAGCCTCCCATTTATTGAAATAAAGCATAGAAAATGGAACAAATGTATAATATTATTATAACCATTTTAGCGATGTCGTCAAGCACTTGTTTATGACAGGACTGTCGATTTTATGAAAATATGGAGGAAATGCAATGCTGGAACAAATCAATCAGTATATTTGGGGCAGCGGTTTGCTGGTATTGCTGTTGGGGACGGGTTTGGTCGTCAGCATTCGTACCGGGTTTTTTCAGATTTTTGGTATCCCGACTATTTTACGCAGTACATTTGGCAGACTGTTTCGAAGAAAGGATGGTGCAGCACAGTGGAAAACCTGTTCTGCTGCTCTTGCCGCTGCCATGGGAACTGGTAACATTGTTGGTGTTGCCGCAGCACTTGCCGCTGGCGGTGCAGGTGCTGTCTTCTGGATGTGGGTATCTGCTTTTCTTGGCATGATGTTGACGTATGCAGAAAATTTGCTTGCAGTTCGTTTTCGTGCAGCAGGAGATGACAGGGCTGTTGGTGCACTTGCTTATTTACAGAATGGCTTACACAGCAGATTTCTTGCTGGGTTATATGCAGTGTTTTGTGTGCTGGCTTCTTTGGGGATGGGGAACATGACGCAAAGCAGTGCAGCGGCAAATGCGTTGGAAAATGGCTGTCATATCCCGGTCAGCTGGACTGGAGTCGTTTTAACCATTCTGTTACTTTGTACGGTATTGGGTGGTATGCGTACGATTGGCAATGTAACACAAATTCTCATGCCGATTTTGTCTGGTTTTTACTTACTGGCAGCGATTTTAGTTTTGTTTCAGAATCGCATGCAGCTGCCACACGCAGTCAGTCAGATTTTTCAAGGGGCTTGGCATCCCGAAGCCGTCGGAGGCGGTACACTGGGAACCGTTATTGCGGTGGGATTGCGACACGGTGTTTTTTCCAACGAAGCCGGACTTGGCAGCAGTGCTATGATTCACAGTCATACATCGGATGCTGTCACCGGACAGCAGGGCATGTGGAGTATGGTGGAAGTGTTTTTAGATACAATGGTTTGCTGTACACTGACGGCTTTGGTACTGCTTTGTACTGGAACAGGAGAAATGGGCAGCATACAAGGGATTACAGCTGCCTTTTCCAGTGTGTTCGGAACATTTGCTGAAACCGCCGTTTCGTGGGTGATTGCCTTGTTTGCACTGGCAACTTTGTTGGGGTGGTGCTGTTGTGGAGAAGTGGCTGTGCGGTATCTTGGTGGTACACGCTGTGTGATTGGGTATCGATGGGTATATTGTCTGGCAGCTGGTTTAGGAGCGGTTCTGGAACTTTCGACTGTCTGGACGCTTTCGGATATTGCCAATGGTCTCATGGCAGTGCCGAATCTGTTGGGGATACTGCTGCTGTTTCGTAAAAAATATATGAAATTGTGAAAAGGGGGAACCCATGCGTTCTATTTCTTTGTGAATTTCACAGAAGATTTCCACTTTGAAATCTTGTATTTTTGCAGGAACAAAAGCACCAGTCCGCATATAAATATTCCGATACTGATCCATTCCGAGGTGGAAAGACCCAGCCAGATGCCACGTTCTGCATCATAGCGAAACTGTTCTGTCACCATACGAATGATGGCATATGCCAATAAATAAAATGGAATCACTCGCTCTTTCTTTTGTAGCTTTCGGAAGCAGAGTTGCAGCACGAGAGCCAGTACGAGATTCAGTCCACTTTCCAACAGCTGTACAGGAAATAGTGGTATGTCTTTTGGAGCATTGCTGATGGCATTTTTGAGACAAATGCCAATCGGCGGATCAAACGGAATGCCATAACAGCAGCCAGCAAAAAAACAGCCAATCCGACCAAAAGCATGGGCAAGCGGTACAGCCGGTGCAATACAAATTAGATAGCGTTGCATGGGTTGTTGTTGCTTATGCGTGTAAATTGCCAGTGCTGCCAGACCTCCGATCAGACCGCCGTAAAAGACAAAACCGCCTTCTAAAATACTGGAAACCGTTTCCCATGTTATGCCATAGGTTTGAAACATTTGGTGAATGTCCGAGTAGGAGACAAGTAGGTAAAGCAGTTTCGCCCCCAATAGACTGCCAAATAAGATAAATACGCACGCTTCCAGCATGGAAAAGCGAGCAAGCTGGATTTGTTTTGCATTATGCAGGGCAAGCAGAATGGCAAAAATGCCACCGAGTACACAGCAAATGCCATAAGTGCCAAGAGAAAGTCCAAGTACAGAGAGAATTGGATACATACAAACTCCTTATATAAAAATGCAGTCCATATCCTCTGCATGAATCTGCGTGCAGGACATGGACTGCGTGATATTGATACGTTTATGGAATGTAAAAAATTGGTCATGTCAGAAGTTCAAAGCGTGGAGTTATAGTAGTAGTCATAATTCTCAGAGAATTCATCAGAAAATTCTTTTGAGAACTCCTCGAAAAATTGATCCCAAACGCCGCTGTCACTGGCGGAAATGATTAGAACCATGTAAATCAGCCATACTGCATTTAGGAGAATGCCAATAATGGAAAGTACAATACCAGAAACTGCAATGCCGTTGGAATTTTTCTTGTTCTGTACAATACCAAGAATTAAACCAATGATGGCTGGAATCAAACCAAATCCATAGCAGCAGCAAATGGCAATTGAGCAGATCCCCAATACCAGTGCAGCAATACCAAAGCCATTACTGTTGTTGGTCAGTGGCGTATTGGGTGTGCTGTAAGAACTGCCCTGATAAGTAGGTGGAACCGGATTGTAGTTGGTTTGATATGACTGATAGGAGGAATTGGTGTCATATGTATTGTGATCCGCAGCGTCATTGTGAGGAATATTGGAAGGATAAGAGGATTGCTGCGGTGGAATTTCATCTGGGCTTGAATGATATGACTGTGTTTCGTTGTAAGATGGCTGTTCCGGTGTGACGGGTGGTATATACGATGTATCTTTTGACGTTGCATTTGCCTCAGAAGACGTTTCTGTTGTTGGAATTTCATCTGGAATAGAGGGAATTGTTTCCTCTGGTGCTGGAACAGCGTCTGGTGCAGGAGTGGCTGCATTTGGTTGTTCTTCACCACAGACAGGGCAAATCAAATCGGTTTCTTTTAAAGGATGCCCGCAGTTTCCGCAAAAAGGCATGAGAAAAACTCCTTTCGAATGTAAGTAGGGTTGTGATTTATTTTAACATAAATTTTGAAAAATGTCAAATCAACTTTTCAATGCGGCTCCTGAAATGTTAGAAACGCTTTCCTGTTTCCGTTCGCTGTTCCTGTTGCTTTTTTAAAATACGAACGTCATAGCCAACAAAATGTAAATTGGTATAAGTTGCAAAGATACGGGAGGTAATTCGATCCTCATAGCGGTGTGAAATTCCATCATTGTCTAAATTGGTACTGATGATGGTGGGACGGGAACGGTTCATGCGAGTATTGATCAGATTATAAATGGTGGAACGATAAAATGGAGAATCAAATTCTGTGCCGAGGTCATCCAGAATCAGTAGGTCACAGGTAAGCAGAAGTTCCATGGTATCGGTATCACTTTTTTCTCTTCCGAAATGTTCCTGTTCAATGCGTCGCAGAAAGTTAATGACAGAATCATATAAAACACTATAGCCATGCTCCAACACCACGGAGGCGATGGAAAGGGAAAGATGTGTTTTTCCTAGTCCAGTTTCCCCAAACATGAGAATACTGGGGGAATTTTTGTTGAAATGCAAGGCATAATCCTGACAGTATTCTAAAATTTTTTTCATTGGCGGATAGCAGTCTGCACCTTTTTCTGTTTTTTGTCCCCGATAATACTCCAAAGAGAAAGTTTCAAATCGGCAGAGCTGTATTTGTGCAGTCTGATTCAGTTCTTTTGCTGCCAAATTTCCGGCGAGCGTGAGCAGGCAGCTGCAATAGGATCCATTGGCATATCCCGTGTCATTACAATAGGGACACTTGTAAATAATGTCCAAGTAATTTTCCGGATAGCCGTGCATAGAAAGCAGCTGACGGATCATTTTCTGTCCTTGCTGATTCTGCAAAGCGAGTTGTTTGGTACGTTCTTGTACATTTTTACCGGATCGAATGATTTGCATCAAATCCTGACTGGTATGAAAAAGCTGTCGGTTAATTTCTGCAATCTCCGGAATGGTCTGTTTGACCTCTTGTAAATGTGCTTCCTGCGTGGTGCGTGCATAATTTCTTCTGGCAGATAGAATAGAAAATGCTTCTTTTAAATGCTGTTCTTTCATGCCGTTTCTCCTTGTTATTCATCTATATTATAAATTAGAGATTTATAAGCTTCTGATTTTTCACTGATGGGGATTTCTTTCTTTTTCTGTTTGCGTGTGCGGACGATTTCTGGCGGTTTGTCATTGGCATCTACATCAGCACGTGTCTGATAGCCCGCTTTTGTCCAGTCATCCAGAATTCGTTGCATATAGGGAAAGGAGAGTTTGTCTGTCTGTTCCACTGTTTTTTCATACGCATAGCGAATCAAATCCAGTGAGATCGCCCTTTGCCGCCAGTTATCAATATAAGTTTGCTGTTTGGGAGTTGGATTGCGGTGCATTTCCAGCAGCTTCATAATCTGGTTTTGATAGCTATGCTGTTGTTCCATCTCTTTAATGGTATCCTGTGCCTGCTGTAGGGTTGTAATGCCTTGATTCCACCAGTCCGTTAGAATACGTTCTGCATAGGTGATATTGCTTTTTTGAATGGACTGACAATATGTAATCACTGTCAAAATCATATCACTTGGAAAACCGAGGTAATCGTGCAGCCAGATTAAAGAACGTTGTTCCATATGATTGAGCGGTTTTCCGAATTGTTGTTCTACCATACGGAAGAGTGTTTGCAAGGATTCTGATTTTTGAATTGCTTCTGCAATTTCAGATGGTAACATTTGTACCTCTGCACTGGTACGTGGCATGGTAGCAACTGTTTGCAGCTTTTTTGAATTAGATTCTGTCTTTGATGTAGAAGTAGGAACAGATTGAGAGGTAGATTGTTCCGGTGCTGGTTGTGTGGGGGCAGTTGACAATAAATCTGTTTGTTGCCAGAAGAGAATGGCTTCGTCCACCAATTCCGGCAGGCATCCGACTTGTTTGCCGATGGCTTCTGAATCAATTTTATCTGGACAGTGTCGCAATAGGTAAAGCAAAACTTTTAATTGTGAGGGGGTAGCGAGCTTTAGGTATTGATCCACAACGGCAGTCGGCACGCTGAACAATGTACGCCATGCAGGATTTTGAATGGTTAGCAAGGTTGCATCTCTCCTTCATCATATATCACAGATCACCAGACGGCAAGTTTGAAATCTTAAAGCGGAAGTGTACACCCATTATACCATACTATTTGGCATTTGTCACGTATGAACGTTTGGATGAAATCATTCTTTGTCTGAAAAAATAGACAATAAAAAGCACCTTTGCAAAATTGCAAAGGTGCTTGGTGCCGATGGTGGGACTTGAACCCACACGTAGTTGCCTACAACAGATTTTGAGTCTGCCTCGTCTGCCATTCCGACA
>DYCW01000164.1 GCA_019417865.1 Ruminococcus sp.
TAATTCAGGAGGAAAGTGAAATGAAATATGCATTGATTGATATGGGTTCCAATACCATTCGTATGGTCATATATGCAACAGAGGGAACAACGTTTGATACACTATTTTCAAAGAAGTATATGGCAGGGCTGGCAGGTTATGTGCAGGAGGGTCGGATGACAGCGGAAGGGATTGAAAAAGCCTGTGATGTATTGCGTGCCTGCAAATCGCTTTTGTCGCAGTTTGATATTACGGAAACCGTTTTGTTTGCCACAGCATCGTTACGTGATATTTCCAATACACAAGAAGTCGTAGATTTGATTTTTCTGCGTACTGGTTATCGGGTAAATGTAATTTCCGGGCATGAAGAAGCATTTCTGGATTATTTTGGTGTCATGCATGGGATCTCATTAGAAAAAGGGGTGTTGGTAGACATTGGAGGCGGCAGCACAGAAATTGCAACCTTTGCGGCGGATGGGCCAGCTTATATGGAAAGCATTCCGATTGGTTCGCTGCGGCTGTATACGGAAATGGTATCGAAATTTTTACCACGGGAGGCAGAAACAGAACGGATACAGGAGCGAGTGCAGCGGGAACTCAAAAAGGTGAAATTGGAAAAGTTGCCGCATTATGATGTAGTTTGCGGTGTTGGCGGTACTGCACGGGCGTTGCTGCAACTCATACAAGAACAGGATAAATTGCCAGCAGATAATCGTTCTTTTACGATCGATCAGTTTCGGCAGATGAAAAAATTGCTGCTGAAGAGAGACGAAACCGCCAAAAAATTGATTTTGCGTGTTTGTCCTGACCGGGTACACACGATTGTACCCGGTATGCTAATTTTAGATATCATTTTAAAAAAACTGCATAGTAAAACGATATATGTGAGTCAGTATGGTGTAAGAGAAGGATATTTGCTGCGGCATTGCCTGAAACATGCAGATACAGTGGATTGAGTAAAATCGTGAGGTGACAAACAGCTCGTAAAGTTACAAAAAATTTCCCGTATCCCGTTGCATTTTTTGAAAGAATATGATAAAATGTATTCTTGATATGGATTTGTTCCGGAAAACAAAACCATTTTTTTGATATGACATTTTATGGAAGGCTGTGATGGTAGGGTTGGAAAAGAAGCTGGCACTGTACGGGTTTAACAATCTCACAAAAACGCTGAGCTTTAACATTTTTGACGTTTGCTATGCAAAGACAGAACGAGAGAAGCAAGATTATATTCGCTATATTGATGAACAGTATAACTCGGAACGACTGACCAACATCCTCTGCGACGTAACAGAGATGATTGGGGCTTCTATTTTGAACATTTCCAAACAGGATTATGAACCGCAGGGAGCGTCGGTCAACATTTTGATTGCAGAAGGACATGTTCCCGCACAAATTGATGTTTCCTGCAATCAGGGTGAAACCTTTTTAAGACGGCGGGATGTCCATGCCCATTTGGACAAAAGCCACGTGACTGTGCATACGTTTCCGGAAAGTCATCCGGATAATGAGGTGACTACTTTTCGGGTGGATATTGATGTTTCCACCTGCGGTGAAATTTCCCCATTAAATACACTGGATTATTTGATTCGCAGCTTTGACTCGGATATTATTACGATTGACTATCGGGTACGGGGGTTTACCCGGGATGTCAATGGAAAAAAATTTTTTATTGATCATGATATTACATCGATTCAAGATTATATTGATCCTGAGATTCTACTTCGTTATGACACGATAGATATGAATATGTATCAGGCAAATATTTTTCATTGTAGAATGCTGGTGAAAGAAATGCAGCTGCAAAATTATTTGTTTAAGACAGATGTCTATGAACTGGATCCCAGAGTGCGTCTGGATATTACCAATCAGCTGCGGCGGGAAATGATTGAGATTTTCAGCGGCAGGAATATCTATGGATAAAGGGGGAGCAGGCGGCATGAAACATGATACGCAACAGGATGCCCCATTGCTGGAGGCAATGCAGACCCATCGCTTAAATCGGGTTGTACGGTTTGATGTGCCCGGACATAAGGGCGGACGAGGCAATCATGAGCTGGTAGATTTTCTGGGTAGCGACTGTGTTCGTATGGATGTCAACTCTATGAAAAATCTGGACAATCTCTGTCATCCGGTTTCTGTGATACGGGATGCACAGAAACTTGCCGCAGAGGCATTTGGTGCAAAGAATGCTTTTTTTATCATCAATGGTGCAACAGGTGCTTCACAGGCGATGATTTTGTCCGTTTGCAAGGCAGGAGAGAAGTTGATTATGCCCCGCAATGTGCACCGCAGTGCGATCAATGCACTGGTTGTCAACGGTGCGATACCGGTTTATGTCGACCCCGGTGAACAGAAGGATTTAGGGATTCCACTTGGGATGGCAGTAGAAGATGTGGAAGCAGCCATTTTGGAAAATCCGGATGCTAAGGCGGTTCTGATCAACAATCCCACTTATTACGGCGTGTGTGCGAAT
>DYCW01000165.1 GCA_019417865.1 Ruminococcus sp.
CCCATGCCCATCTCGGGTTGCCAGACTGGGTTGCGATGGTTTCTACCACCTCTTCGTTCAGACCGAGGTTCAGGATGGTATCCATCATACCCGGCATGGAAGCACGTGCACCGGAACGAACGGAAACGAGCAGCGGATTTTCCTTGTCGCCGAACTTCTTGCCCGTGATGCCTTCCATCTTGGTGATGTACTCGTTGATTTCAGCCTGGATTTCCGGATTGATCTGACGGCCGTCCTCATAGTACTGTGTACAAGCCTCTGTGGTGATGGTGAAGCCCTGCGGAACCGGCAGACCGATGTTGGTCATTTCGGCAAGGTTTGCACCTTTCCCGCCGAGGAGCTCTCTCATGTTTGCGTTACCTTCAGTAAACAGATAACAATACTTTTTTGCCATTGGTAACTACCTCCAAAATTGATTCGTTTGATTTTTGTGGGTACGGTCGTTTGTGAAGCGGCAAACAGCAGGCGAGAAATGGCAGTTTCTTCCTGCAATCCGACCCTCGTTCTTATTATAACACATCTCAAACAAAAATACCATACATATTTTCAAAAAAATCGCCCCTGATTTTTATAGCAACTTATACAAAAATAACAAGATCCATTTTTTTTTTGCAAAAAGGCTTGCATTTTTTTCAAGATTTTGTCATACTATAAGTAGTACGCTTTTTTGCCGGGAAACTGGTAAAATATAGCGAACCTATTTTGCAGGAGGAACCAAAAATGGATCAAGTTGTAATATTAGCCGGCGGCCATGGCAGCCGGATGAAAGCCGCTATTCCGAAACCGATGCTGACGGTGTTGGATGTACCGATGCTGGGCTGGGTGGTGCAGGCTTGTGAACAGGCAGATCTGCGGCGGATTTGTGTGGTGACGGGTTACAAGTCACAGTTTATTGAGCATTACTTAAACGACAAATATCGAACTGTCTTGCAGGCTGAGCGGCTCGGAACAGGTCATGCTGTGATGCAGGCGGTGCCGTTCTTAGAGGAAGACACCACAGGCAATACGCTGGTGCTCTGCGGGGATGCACCGTTTATGGACAGCGAAACCATCCGGCTGGCTTATCAGCTGCACAAGGCACAGGGCAATGCTGTCACGGTCATCACGGCGAAATTGGACAATCCGTATGGCTACGGCAGAATTTTGAGAAGTGAGAATGGCATTGCCGCTATTGTAGAAGAAAAGGATGCCACCGATGCACAGCGTGCCATTCATGAGGTCAATTCCGGTGCTTACTGGTTCCGTACAGAAGCGTTGCTGACGCTGCTGAAAGGGCTGTCGCAGTCGAATGTACAGGGAGAATACTATCTGACGGATACGGTTGGACTGGCTCTGGAGCAGGGCGAGAAGGCAGGGGCATATCTGACAGAGAATACGGATGTGGTACTGGGGGCGAACACCAGAAAAGACTTATTGCATTTGAATGAGGTTGCACGTTGGAAAGTGCTGGAAAAGCATATGGAAAACGGCGTGAACTTTGTGAATACAGATGGCATTATCATTGGCAAGGATGTCGAAATCGGTGCAGAAACGACGATCCTGCCGGGCACGCAGCTCAAGGGCAGAACCAAAATCGGCACCCGCAGCACAATTGGACCGAATTGTGTCATTGAAAACTGCACTGTTGGCGAATATGTCATCCTGAACTATGTACAGGCGTATGACTCTGTGATTGAAGATGCTGTAAAGATTGGACCGTTTGTTCATATTCGCCCGAACTCGCATATTCGGAACGGCGTCAAGATTGGCGATTTTGTAGAAGTCAAAAATTCCGTTGTCGGGGAAGGCACAGCCATTGCCCATCTGACCTATGTCGGTGACAGTGATGTCGGCAAGAAGGTCAACTTTGGCTGCGGTACCGTTACAGTAAACTATGATGGTATGAAGAAAAACCGTTGTGTGATTGGAGATAACTGCTTTATCGGCTGCAATACCAATCTGATTGCACCAGTCAAACTGGGCAAGGGTGCTTATACAGCCGCTGGTTCTACCGTGACCAAAGATGTACCAGATTATGCACTGGCAGTGGAGCGGGCAGACCTGAAGATGAAAGAGGGCTATAGCCTGAAGAAACTAAAGGGCAAGCTGATCCCGGATGACAATCAGAAGTGATGGCTGTCATACGAGAAATCAAGCCGTCTGATGGTATCCAATAAAATCACCGCAATTGCGGCATTTGTTTCGGCAGATGCCGCTTCTGTGGGTTATGGAGAGGAATGAAGAAAAATGGGTATTTTTGACCTGTTTAAGCAAATAGAAGGTGACAAGCACCGGATGGGCAAGCCGGAATGGCTGGTAGTCGGCTTAGGCAATCCTGGTTTAGAGTATGCGGAAACCCGCCACAATGCGGGATTTCTTGCCGTTAATGAGCTGGCAAAACAGCAGAATATTTCCATGGCAACGATGAAATTTCGTTCGGACTGCGGGGATGGGATGCTGGGAGAAACACGGTGTTTTTTTATGAAGCCAGCAACTTACATGAACAACAGCGGCGAAGCCGTGGCAGCAGCAGCAGATTTTTATAAGATTCCGCCGGAACGGGTGTTGGTGCTGTATGATGATATTTCTTTGCCGCCGGGGAAAATCCGGATTCGTCGGAAAGGCAGTGCGGGGGGACACAATGGAATGAAGAGTATCATTGCCCTGTTGGGTTCGGAGATATTTCCAAGAATTAAGATTGGTGTGGGAGAGAAGCCGCATAAGGATTACAATTTGGCAGACTGGGTATTGGGAAAGTTTCCAGAGGCAGAGATGGAGCAGATGCAGCAGGCGTTTGAGCAGGCAGCAGAAGCCGCAAAGCTGATTGTAGCAGGAAAGATAGAGGAAGCCATGTCGAAGTACAGTCATTGATGATTTTCATCACGAAAGCCCGCCGAACGGCGGAGTTCAGATCGTTTGATTGAAACAGGTATGGGAATGCTTTCTTAGATACACCTTATTCATCGGCAGAACAGTGCTTAGGGAAACCTTGTCTGAACCGTCCGGCAGATTCGCTACGCTGTCTGCCTATGTCCGCTGTCCGCCGTAGTACGTTGTACCAACTTGCAACCTCTTTTCTCTGAATTTTTGTTATCCGTGTCGTTTTGTTTTTTCGGAGGGCGGACAGCGGATAGCTTGTTCCTCGTTCGTTTTCTGATTTCAATTTGCAATGTTTTGCAGGGGACAGCTGTCCCCTGCACCCCTCGCCAAGCTGAGCCAGCTTGACCGCAGTCGCCTGCGGCGTGTAATGCTGCCTGTTATCCCATTCATTACAGCCGCTTTTCGCCCTTTTAGCCACCTTTAAAAATAGATAAGATAGAAAATGAAAGGAGACAGCCATGCCATTTTTTGAAACCACCTTCCAGCAACTACAGTGTTATCGCCAGCTCCAGCAGGCAAAAAAAGACGGATGTTCCCCTGTTGCCCTCACCGGCTGTGCAATGGTACAAAAAGCCCAGCTTGCCCTTGCCCTGTCCAATGAGGAACAGTCCATTCTGGTTCTAACTGGCGAAGAGGCAGAGGCTCGCCGCCTCTGTGATGACATCAACGCCATGACCGGCAGTCAGACGGCACAGCTGTTTCCGTCCAAAGAGTTGATTTTTGCTCCAGCTGAGGGCATCTCTACCGCCTATGTCCATGCCAGATTGGGCGTGCTCTCTGCCTTGCAGCAGAAAACCTGTCCGATTGTTGCTGCCAGTGTAGAAGCACTGATGCAGCCGGTCATTCCGCCGGAACAACTGCAAGCGGAAACGATTACTTTAAAAAATGGGGATACCATTTCCATGGAAACTCTGCGGGATCAGTTGACTGCCATGGGCTATTTACGCTGTGAAGCCGTGGAAGGTGCCGGACAGTTTTCCATTCGGGGTGACATTGTGGATATTTTTTCTGCACAGTCTCCCCTTCCCTATCGAATGGAATTTTGGGGCGAGGAAATCGATACGATTTCTCTTTTTGACCCACAGACCCAACGCCGGACAGAAACCATTGCAGAAATGACTTTGATTCCAGCAAAGGAAACGCTTTGTCCATCGGGAGAACTGGCGGAACGCATTCGCAGCCATGCGAAAACGCTGCGTGGCAAATATGCTGCGGCTGCAAAAGAGCAACTTTTAAAAGAGGCACAACAGTTGGAGGATGGTCTGGAACTGGTGCAGATGGATAAGTATTATCCACTGATTCATGAAACCCCTTCCCTGCTGACCGATTACGGTTTTTCTACTGTTCTGCTCAGCGAATATGCTTCGATTGCCGAAACCGCAAGAACACTGCTTGCCCGGTATCGGGAGGACTGTAAGGTGTTGCTGGAGGATGGCATTCTCTGCCGTGGACTGGACGGCTATTATCAGGAACCGGAGGTACTACAGCAGCGTCTGGCTTCGCTGTTCTGTATCTATGCCAATCAGTTTTTACAGGGCGGCACGCATGTTGCCTATCAGAAATTGTTGTCAGCGGAGTTTGTACAGCTTTCTCCTTGGGGCGGCGAGCTGCGGCAGCTGAATGAGGACTTGAAAAGCTATCTCGACCAGCACTGTACCATCATGCTGCTTGCTGGAAGTGAGAAGACCTTGCCGATTCTGCAAAAAGACTTGCAGGAAAGCGGTATCCCCTGTCAGTTGGCAGCCCATGTAACAGAATGGCTGCCCGATCACGTCTATCT
>DYCW01000166.1 GCA_019417865.1 Ruminococcus sp.
TACCATATCTTTGTCCCATTGGAAACTATTTTTTCTATATTTCACAAAAATTTTTCCTGTCTTCAAAATGATTACAGAAGAGATGACACATTCCCGAAAAAAAGTCTATTTTACCCATATAATTTTAAAATAAAATGCACAACGAAAACGCTTTTCACAATATTTTATCCGATTCCTCATTTTATTTTGTGTGTTTTTTATAACTTTACTGCAAATTTCACTTGACGATTTTGAAAAAATATTGTATAATATTTTTAGCAGCTGCAAACCAATGATTGTTTGCCGCTGTCAACGCCCTGCAATCCGACAGAATTGCAGCATTTTGATACGGAAGGAGAAACCGTGCAAGCAAGCACGGTGGTACAAGCAAGATGAAAACGATTTTATTTGCAGCTTCTGAATGTGTTCCCTTCGTCAAAACCGGCGGACTGGCTGATGTCGTCGGTGCACTGCCGAAAGCCCTCTACAAAGGAGATTATGACGTACGAGTCATTCTGCCGAACTATACCTGTATTCCATGGGAATACCGTGGAAAGTTCCGTTATCTCAATCACTTCTACATGGACTATGGTCAGAGAAGCGAGAACATGTTTGTGGGCATCATGCAATATGAATACGAAGGCATTACATTCTACTTTATTGACAACGAATATTACTTTAAATGTGACAAGCCCTATACGGATTCCGTTCGCTGGGACATTGAACGTTACATCTTCTTCTGCAAAGCCGTTCTGGCAGCGATGCCCGTCATCGGCTTCCATCCAGACATCATCCACTGCCATGACTGGCAGACTGGTATGATTCCAGTATTCCTGAGAAGCACCTTTGCATCACACAGCTTCTACTGGGGAACCAAGACCATCATGACAATCCACAACCTGAAATTCCAGGGCGTTTGGGACATCAATCACTTTATCTATAATACCAACCTGCCAAGATATATGTTCACACCGGATAAGCTGGAATTTAAAAAGGATGCCAATATGCTCAAGGGCGGTCTGGTTTATGCAGATTACATCACCACAGTCAGCGAAACCTATGCGGAAGAAATCAAAACCCCGTACTATGGTGAGCAGCTGGATGGTCTGCTTTGTGCAAGAGCCCGTTCACTTCGTGGTATTCTGAACGGCATTGACTATTCCGTTTACAACCCAGAAACCGATCCGAAGATTTCGGTACACTACACAGCGGAAAATGCCGTAGAAAAGAAAAAAGAGGCAAAGCGTGCCTTGCAGCAGGAACTGGGGCTGCCGGTAGATGACAGCAAGTTCATGATTGCCATCATCTCCCGTCTGACCGACCAGAAAGGTCTGGATTTGGTAGACTGGATTACCGAACGCATTGTAGACGAATTTACCCAATTCGTTATCATTGGTACAGGCGAATCTCGCTATGAAGATATGTTCCGCTACTATCAGGGACGGTTCCCAGATCGGGTTTCCGCCAATATTTTCTATTCTGATCCGCTGGCACATAAACTCTATGCGGCAGCAGATGCAATGCTGGTACCGTCTCGTTTTGAACCATGCGGTCTGACACAGTTGATTTCGCTCCGCTACGGTACGGTTCCGATTGTACGGGAAACCGGTGGTTTAAAAGATACTGTAGAGCCGTACAACGAATTTGAAAAGAGCGGCACAGGCTTTACCTTCCACAATTATAATGCAGACGATCTGCTGTACACCATCAACTATGCGAAGAACATCTATTTCAACCATCGGGATGACTGGAACGACATGATTCACCGTGGTATGGAAAAAGATTTCTCCTGGGGCAGTTCTGCATTGCAGTATCAGGGTATGTATGACTGGATTCTGCGTGGTATGCAAGGATAAAAAAGACCTTTTTCTATTTGGTTTTTATCGACATAGTAGCAGAGGCTGTTGCACCCATCCAAAAGGTGCAGCAGCCTCATTTTTATATATAAAATCCGTCATCCAACTGGCAGCGGCTGCATCCATGGCACAATATTCCGTATCAGACAGTATGCCATACAAACACACACGGATACAACCGGAAACCAATTCCCTTTCGGCAAGAAACGCACTGGTTTTCCAAATGCCTGAAAAGTTTTCTGCAAATACAATAACACCAGTACCACCAACAGATAGCAAAAAGCCGCATTGTTCCGCAGTGCCAGCAATATATTTCCATGCAGCAATGCCAGGACAGCACGGGTATTGCCGCAGCCGGGACAATAAAAATGTGTCACATTATAAAACATACAGGTTGGAAAGAAATTGTCCACAATGTAAAATATTCCTTTCCGGCAGCAAAGCACACTGACTGCCACACAAATCGGCAGAAGCAGCCAGAACCATCTTTCATAACGTTTCCATGTGGAAATACAAGCATTCATCTGCAAACCTCTTCTCAAAAATAAAGGAACTGTTCTCACAAAACAGTTCCTCTTTATGCTGTTCATTTGGCTTACTTCAGCATATCTGCATATTCTTCGCCGAGTACGTCAATCATCTGCTGCACTACAACATCCTGATACCAATCTGTATTTGCAACAATGATAGAAACCACTGCCAGAACAACTGCAATAATACCCATTACCAGACCAGCCGTTGCAAGTCCCTTCTTTGCTGGATTTTTCTTGCTCAGTACAGCAAAAACAATTGCCAACACACCCAGAATCAAACTAAGCCAAGAAGCACAACAGCAGCAAATAGAAATGATACCCAATACCAACGAGGCAACCGCCATACCGTTTTTATCATTTCCATTCTGTAACATCGTATCTTCCATCTGCAATAACCCCTTTCCTGAAAAATTGTTCTTTTATTTTACTATAAAACAGAAAAAAAGTCAAGCATTTTTTATGAAAAATCGTACAAAAATATGAAATTTAAACATTTTTTAATTCACGTCCGGTAGCTGCTTCGGCACAAAAATCTGCAGTGCCTTCTGACAATTGGAGATCTCATTCACACGTTGACTGCCACCGTACTCGCCGTCGATGGTCCAAGCCACTTCTTCTTCATCCAGATTGGTTACTGTTACATGAGATGCCCGAAAATAGTCAAAATACTGCCGCTCTGCTCCCAGCTGAAAATTCGCAAGGGACAGAATTAACTGATGAAACTGCACCAAATCCGTTGGCTTCCGAATCAATGTCACTTCAAACAAACCGTCATCCCATTCCACATCAGAAAGAGACAGCAGCTTTGCAACCGAAGTCGCATTGGTCACCATCCCGTAGAGATAGTCGTTTTCCAACGTCTTGCCGTCGTATTCAATTTTCATATGTCGTGCCTTGATGGTTGGCAGGTGGGCAATCCCGTTGAGCAGATAGGCTGCATGTCCAAGCACATTTTTATAATTCTGCGGCGTCTGGTAGGAAATTTCTGTGAATGCCCCAAAGGCCGCTACATACGTGAAATATTTTTCATTGAACTTTCCAATATCACAACAAAAGGGATTGCCATTTAAAATACATTGCACTGCTTCTGTCGGCACAGTTGGAATATGCAAACCTCTTGCAAAGTCATTGGTAGAGCCGGCTGGAATATATCCAATTGGTGGTTGGAACGCACTTACTGCACGCCCTTGTATCACTTCATTCAAAGTACCATCTCCACCCGCACAAACCAACAGATCAAATTTCTGCTGACAAGCATATTGTGCACTGACGATACCGTCCCCTTGCCGTTGGGTCGGATGTACCGTAACTTCATAACCGGCAGCGGTAAACTGATCCAGCATCTTTGGAATATGGTTGTTTAATGCCGCTTTTCCAGAATGCAGATTAAAAATAAAATAGACTCGTTTCAAGTTCGTCAACTCCTGTCCAATACATCTCTTTTATCATACCATATCCTTTACAAAAATGCAAACCAAAAATCCTATTCGATTTTTTAATCGTCAATTATTTTATCGTCTTTGTGATTCAATTTTCTTAATCACTTGCTAATTCTATATAAATTACTATTAGTTCATTATAATAAAGATATATAGTATAACACAATATCGGAATAAGTTCCGTCCTTCTGCAAGAAACCGTCCGGTATCGTGCCCAACGCTATAAAGCCCAGCTTATCATATAATTTTCGTGCTGCTTGGTTACTGCATACAACCGCATTAAACTGTAAAATCCGAAAGCCCAGTTCTCTCGCTTTCTGCATACAGTGCAGCACAAGCTGTTCTCCGATATGCTGCCCTCTGTAACGAGATTTGACCGCATAGCTGGCATTACAGATATGCCCACAGCGTCCGACATTATTTGGATGTAGGATATACAACCCAACAACTTCTCCACGCTCTGTATCATATGCCACGGCAGTAAAAGATTGTTTTGCGAAAAACTTTGCTCCCATTTCTATATTCAACGGTGCCATTTGCGGAAATGCCGTACCTTCTTCTACAACCTCGTTCCAAATTTGTACCAATTCCGGTACATCCTGTGGCTGAAATGCTCTGATTTCCAGTATCATACTGCTATCCCTCCTGTCTCTTCTCCATCTGCTGATAAATCTCCCATACCTGCTGCTTTTTCTTCATTAGCTGGTCAAACTGCCGGATATACTCATATGGAAATTTATAGTTATGAATCCGTGTAATCCGACCACATGGCTCTACAATTTTCGTAGAGGCTGCACATCCGGCACCAAAAATAGATTGTGATTCATCCATGATCAGCATATTATAATAGGACTCTTTGCCGACTTTGGCATACCCTACATTTTCCTGATTGTCAATGGTGTTCTTCTGTCGATACATGTAATAAGGGCGATACCCATACTGCGGCAACAGTGTCATGCTGTCCTGTACCATCTCCCGTACTGGATTCGCAATCTGTGAACGACTGTCGGAGAACAGCGTTGCCGCACGCTTCAACGTGAGCGTATGTACGGTAATACTGTCTGGATCCAGTGCAATCACCTTTTGCAGCGTTCTATGAAAGCCCTCTGGTGTATCATGTGGCAAACCGGCAATCAAGTCCATATTGATATTGGAAAAGCCAACCGCTCTTGCCATCTGAAATGCCTCTGCAATCTGTGCAGAGGTGTGCTGTCTACCGATATGCTGCAGGACCGCATCCTCCATCGTCTGCGGATTCACGGAAATTCGATCGACTCCATATCGTTTCAGCACCTCCAACTTCTCACGGGTAATCGTATCGGGTCTGCCTGCCTCTACGCAAAACTCCCTTACCCGAGACAGATCAAACACCTTTGTCACAGTTTGCAGCAGTTGTTCCATCGCCTGTGCCGAAATAGAGGTTGGTGTCCCGCCGCCAAAATAAACGGTATCCACCGTAACATGCAATTTCTGTATCATATCGCCCCAGATTTCCAGCTCTTTACAGAGCAATCGGATATAATCCGGCATCAGATGCTTTGCCTGTGCAATGGAATGGGAAACAAAAGAACAATAACTGCATCTTGTCGGACAAAACGGAATTGAAATATAAAATCCAACTGATTGCTTGGGGGTCTGCCGCAGCAACGGCAGCTGTACTTCTGCTGTTCTTCGCAACAAATCCAATTTCTCGGATGATACCAGATAAACAGTTCGCAGCCGCTCCATCACGGTTTCCAGCGATTCTCCACTCTCTTCCATCATGGAAAATGCCTTACGAACGGGACGAATCCCAGTCAAAAGTCCCCATGGCACTTCCAACCCTGTGATATCCTGCAAGAGTGTAAAGAGCATTCGGCTGAACTGATACTCACATATTTGCTTATCCTCCTCTGGCGTACACTTCGGCAGTCGTGCACAACAGCGGCGGTTCTTGCCCTGATACCGCAGCATACAAAAGAACCATGTATCCTGCCTTCCCTGTTTCAACTGCAAACACGCCCCCTGCTCTGCTCCGCAGAACAGGGCAGTGTCTTCATAAGAAAATGCAAATTTTGTTGCCGGAATAAAAATCTTTAAAATACACTCTATTTCATACTTTAACGCATGTCCATACAATACAACCGGAAAGGGTTGTATGGTTGCCTGTACTGTTTCCTTCATGCAATCACCTGAAATTGGGGTTGTGCTGCCGCTCATAGGACAGCGTAGAAGTTTCATTATGCCCCGGCAGTACGTCGTAGTCACCGTCCAGCTGTTTCAGCCGCTGAAGCGAAGCATATAATTCGTCATCACTGCCACCCGGAAAATCCGTTCTGCCACGGGAAAGCCGGAACAACGTATCCCCTGTAAACAGCGTATGTTCCATTTGATAGCAGACGCTGCCCTTGGTGTGCCCTGGTGTATGCAGCACATGAAACATACATTCATCCTGTACAATGACATCTCCATCCTGTAGTATCTCATAATCGGTCACAGGGGCAACTACTGGCTCCGCAACAATCCACTGTGCCAAATTCAACACATTATCTGACAGCATAGGGGCATCTGCCTCATGAATATAGACCGTTGCACCTGTTGCTGCCTGCAATTCTGCGACGCCCCCGATATGGTCATAGTGACCGTGTGTCAGTAAAATTTTCTTTAACTGCAAATCATTTTCTTTCAGGTACTGCAAAACCTTTTCTACACTGCCGCCTACATCTATTGCGACGGCATTCTTTTGTTCCGTTACAATGATATAGCAGTTCACTGCCAACGGACCTGTCATCAATCCTGTAATCTGTGCCATACCACACACCTCACTTTCTCTTTGTTCGTTCTACAGAAATCACGCCGTCAATGCGTTTGAGTTTATCCATCAGTTGCCGAAGCTGTTCATTTCCGCCAACTTTTACAGCAACCTCACAAACAGCATTTCCATTTTTCAGCGAATAAGAATTGGAATGCAGAATCATAATATGTGACTCTGTCACAATTTTAGATACGTCAAACAACAAACCAACACGATCAGATGCCAGTACATCCAGGCTGACAACCATCGGGAGGGCTCGTTCCACTTTTCCCCAGCTGGCTGTAATCCATCTGCCAATTCGTTCTGGATCATTCGTCTTCAAATCCCGCTGGTAATTGGCACATGTTTTTGTATGAATGGAAACACCATGTCCACCTCTCGTCACAAAGCCAATAATTTCATCTCCCGGAACTGGATTGCAGCAGCGTGCAAGCCGACACTCGCAGTGATCAATCTGATCCAATATAATGGCATTCTGCTCTCCTTGCAGCAGATGCACCGGTGGCTTGGGAATTTCTATCGGCGGCTCTTCCTCAGGCTTCTTATACAGCTTGTCATAGCGTTCTTTTACCCTTGGCATAATGTTAGAAACGGAAATACCATAGTAACCGATTGATGCCAGAAAATCATTCAGGGTTTCACAATTATAGCGTCCAAACTCCTCTTTCACCAATTCGTTTAGCTCTTCTTCATTCTCCACCTGCATTCGGTTTCGACGCATTTCCCGTTCGAGCATCGCTCTGCCCTCTTGAATATTCTCCTCCCGTCGTTCTTTCTTAAACCAAGAACGAATCTTTGACTTCGCCTCATTGGTTTTCACAATATTCAACCAGGAACGACTTGGACCTTTTTTGGGATCTTTGGAGCATTCAATCTTACAAATTTGTCCACTTTGCAGTGGCGTATCCAATGGAACAAGACGATTGTTGACCTTGGCACCGATCATTCCATGTCCAACTTCTGTGTGAATTCGATAAGCAAAGTCAATTGGCGTTGCCCCCTTTGGCAGGAAAATGGATTTTCCGTGTGGTGTCATTACCACAATATCCTGCTTGGTATCGTTCTTCAGATTGCGGACAAACTCTTCCATATCATCAGCAGACTGCTGTTCTTCAATCAACTTTCGTGCCCATGCGAACCACTCATCCATTCGCCTGCCGCCTTTTTCCCCACCAAGCTTATACTTCCAATGGGCAGCAATACCATATTCCGCAGCAAGGTGCATTTCGTGCGTTCGGATCTGCACTTCAAATGCAACACCCGTTTTGTCCATCATCGTCAAGTGAATGGAACGATATCCATTCGCTTTCGGTGTTGCAATGTAATCCTTAAACCGCTGTGGAACAGGTGAATACATTGCATATACAATTCCCATTGCCAGATAACATTCCAACTCTGCATCCACAATAATCCGCACAGCATATTTATCATAAACCTCATCAATATCATGCATATCTTCTTTTTTGTCAGCGTCAAATACCTTGTTATAAATGCTATGCAGACTCTTAACCCGTCCCGTAATTTCCGGCGGATTTTGAAAGGTTTTGTCCTCTGCAAGATGCTCCCGCAATTCCGTTTGAATCCGTTTGATAAATGTCTTGGCATCCGTATCTTTCAGCTGCAAAGCCCGTTCAATCTCATAGCAGCCAATGGGATCCAAAAATAAAATCGCACGGTCGGCAAGCTCTTCCTTGATCATCCAAATACCAAGCTGATCTGCCATGGGTGCATAGACATACAAGGTTTCTTTGGAAATCCGCTTGCGTTTTTCCGGCGGCAAAAAATGTAAGGTCCGCATATTGTGCAACCGATCCGCCAGCTTGATAATAATCACCCGAATATCATCTGCCATCGCAAACAACATCTTCCGGACACTTGCCGCCTGCTGTTCCTCTTTGTTAAGGGCATGGTATTTCATATGCACCAGTTTTGTGACACCATCCACCAGCATGGCAATATTCCGTCCGAACCGCTTACAGACATCATCCATCGTATACTGGGTATCTTCCACCACATCATGCAGTAACCCGGCACAGATACACTCGGTATCCATACCCAGAGATACCAAGATCCATGCAACCGAAAGTGGATGAACAATATATGGTTCACCGGAAGAACGCTTTTGATTGCCATGTGCAAGCACAGCAAATTCATAGGCAGATACAATAATGGACAAATCATATTTGCGGTTGGTTTGTACAATGTACCGGCTTAGATCAGCAATGGTTACATTTTCCGGTATCCCTTGTAATGCACTTTGACTATTCATGAAAAACCCTCCCCGTTTTTTCCTGCATCTCTGCCAAAATCATAGACTGCTCCAGCTGTACGGTTCCCTGTACCGGCAGCCGCTGTACAGTCTCACTCCAAATATCCAGTTGTATCAGCTGCAACTCTGCAAAAACATCCAGAATCAACCGCAGTTTTCCATAATTCAACTGCTGCTGCATCTGCACAAACAGCGTGTCCAGCGAAATCGGCGTTTCCGGCAGTCGCTTATACACCGCAACCAACTCCGCTCGTGTCGGCATCAGGGCTGCATAATATGCAGTCGGCAGCGATTCTTTTCTACAAAGTTTCTCATAAGCTTCTTTTGCTGCAAAATATTTTGCTTGTGAAATGCCGCTTCTGCGATAATCTTTTACAATCAAAGAAAGCTGCGGTTTGCCCTGAAAGGTCTTGCACTCTGCTGTCACCAGGAAATCACAAAGTCCCTGCAGCGGCAATCCCACAGAATCCGGTGCCACACGAAACAACAGCACATCCAGATATAAGCTGCCGTACCGCAGCTTTAGCTTACTGTGGATACCATTGGAAAGCGGCTGAATGGCTTCCAGAACGGCATGACAAATGGCAAAGACGGGAGCCGGATTGCCTTCTCCGTATGGCTCTAACACAGAAAGACTTGCCATATTGTCTATGGTCAAATCCTGCGGCATCAGCAGACGATCAGCACGCAGCGTCATCAAGGGCATTTCTGGAAATGTTTCTGCCGCATACTGCTGCACAGCAGCAAAAAAACTGTCAATTTTCTCCGTCTGTAAGGAAAAGCCGCCGGCACCGGGATGCCCACCATATTTTGTCAAATACCCCCGACAGGCATCCAGACACTGAAAAATAGAAAAATCGCCAAACGATCGTGCGGATCCTCTTGCCGTATCCCCTGCAATCGTAACCAACATGACCGGCTTCCCGAACTGCTCCTGTAGACGGGCTGCCACAATGCCAATCACACCATGGTGCCAGTCCTTTCCACTGAACAGCAGCACCCGCTGCTGCACGCTGGACGGATTCGCCTGCATCTGTGCCTGTATCTCCTGTAGGATTTCTTGCTCTGCCTCTTTTCGCTGCCGATTGCACTGCTCCAGCTGTTTCGCAAGCGGCATGGCTTCCTCCATTGTATCTGCCAGCAGAAGGGAAACCGCCAGCTTCGGAGAACCAAATCGCCCCGCTGCATTGATTCTTGGTGCAATGGAAAAGGCAAGATTGGTTGCCGTCATAGGTTTGTTCTGCATACCGGTAATTTCCAACAGTGCCAACAGCCCCGGTCGCTCTGTATTAACAAGCAGCCGCAGTCCCTGCTGCACCAAGAGGCGGTTTTCACCGGTCAAGGAAACCACATCCGCAACGGTTGCGATGGCTGCCAAATCTCCAAACTGTTCCACTGCAAATGTCATGTCCCCGCCATCCATAGCAGCAACCAGCTTCAATGCCAACCCTGCACCACAAAACAGAGAGAACGGAGCCGGACAATCTGGTCGATGTGGGTCTACCACCGCTTCTGCTGCCGGAAGGGTATCATAGGGTTGATGGTGATCCGTAATCACCAGCCGCATTCCATGTTCTGCTATCCAGTTTGCCTCTTCTAATGCTGCAATGCCGTTATCCACTGTCACAATCAGAGAAACGCCCTGTTCTTTCAGTGTTTCCAGTGCAGTCTGATTCATACCATATCCCTCTTCCCGTTCGGGAATATAATAGATCACATCCGCACCCAATTCCGAAAGATAGGAATAGAGTATCACTGTTGCGATGACACCATCACAGTCATAATCTCCATAAACACAAATTTTTTCTCCGCTGTCAATGGCGGCATTCAAGCAGTCTGCCGCTGCCTGCATATCTCGTATCAAAAACGGGTCAGAGAAAGCATTGCAGGAAAACTGCAATGCCGCTTCCTCTACCGTCTGATATCCCCTCACGGTCAGCAACTCTGCACAAAAAAGCGACAGGTCGCTGCCAGCCTGTATTTTTTTTGCAGCCGTAAGGTCGGGCTGCTGAATCTGCCATTTTTTCATACGCACGCTCCTGCCTACAATGGATTTTTCTTTTTATTATACAGGAAAATGCAGAAAAATGCAATATGCTGTAAGAAAATTACATCAACTCCTACAAATACGATCCCATTTTTTTGTACAGTATGTAGTAGCGTGTCCAGCTGAAAATCAATTGTCACGATGTCACAGACAGCAAGAGGATCCTGCTGCTCATATTCCGATCGGTTCTGCTTTCATCAACAGGTCATAAATAGAATCTGCAATTTTTTTGTGTCGCTGATCCATATATTCTACTGCAAAGACCTCTCTGGTATCGTTACTTACCTCCAATAAAAAATTGTCATCGTCGTCAATACCGCCGTTCCCCAATAAAAAAAATTTATTATTTGCAACAAAATCATAACCACCGCTGTAGCTTTCTTTTTCAAAATGACCTTTTATCCAAGATTCCAGAGAAAAATTCGGTAAAATTGGATCAATCGAAAAACCGCATGCACCAATTTCGCCATCTAGCCTAAAATAAAAATAGGACTACACTAGATCTTTTATATCAAGATGTATTGAAAAACTAAATCCATTTTATTTCTGCCCTTTCAATCAGCACTTTTATGAAACATCACTACCTATTTTATTATATCATCCATATTCTGCAAAAGCAATCCCCAAGATGATAGACAATCCTTCCAAACATCTTTTCCACTTACAGTAATTTGTAAAAAACGCACCCGTTTTCTACATGTTTTTTGGAAGTTTTCTACCCTTGACAAATTGTTTCATTTTTGTTATGATAAGTACATCGACAAAATACAAGCCATTGCACTTTATTTTGCAATGACAGACCCTAAACAGGAGGATGCCATGAAACCGCAGCAAGAACCAGAATCTCTGCCGGTGCAGACGGAATCGCCGCCCGTGCAGCAACCGCCCATGTACACCATTGTGCCATATTCTCACAGCAGCGGTTATGCCATTGCATCGCTGGTATTGGGGATTATTTCCTCGGTTCTCGCTTGCATGCCCATTTTACCTACGCTTTGCAGTATACTGGGCATTCTATTTGTCATTAAAGCCCGGAAACGGGATCCACTGTTTAAAAACGGTCTGGTAACAGCCGGACTGATTCTGAGCATCTGCGGTCTGATTTTTTCTTTGCTTTGTCTGGTATATTGGATTTGGTATATTTGGATTTTTTTGCAGGTTGCGGAACCGCATCAGGAAGCACCTCTCCCTATGCCGAAATACCATGGAAAACCAGCGATATATTACTGGTCTTCTTTATTTATAAAATAACATGATTTTGACAAAAATGCTATGCTGCTCGACGGATAAAACTTGTCCATCGAACTCATGTTAAAATAAGTACATGTATCAAAAACAGCCTGTTTCTATGGGCTGTTTTTTTGTTGGTTAAATAAGAGAAGACAGGGGCATACTGACAGAAAGCACTTATAGCGACTATCAGCAGCATGGAAACTGCTCTTGCCCTAATTATAATTCTGCTGTGCATAAATAACGGTTTTTCTGAACCAAAAAGGAGGTCTGTTCTATGCAGCGGATTCGCCGAAGAATTGCTCTGCTCTCTCTCATTATGATCACTATGGCATCTGCAATTTCTGTCCGTCTTGCCTACCTTGTCAGCATTCCCAACTATCAAGAAACTGCCCGCCAGCAGGGCACTTACACCATTCGCACCGCCGTCACCCATGCCAATATTTATGATACCGACTTTCATCTGCTGGTGAATGATACCATTCAGCACATAGCAGTCATCAATCCGACACCAGAAGCTGTCACAGTGATACTGCCCCATGTGCTGGATAAAACGGCATTCTATGAAAATCTGCAATATGGCACCCCATTTTCCTGTGCCGTCAATACCAGTCATGTAGACAGCGAAGATATTACCATTTTTGATGTACCACTCCGCAATACCGAACCCCAGCTGGCACAGCATCTCATCGGCTACACACGAGACGGAGAAGGCGTGACAGGACTGGAAGCAGATTACAACGCCTTTCTACGCAGCATCTCTGCACAATCTTCTGTGACATTTACAGTCAGCGGCAGAGGCAGCGTACTTGCCGGAGAGAAAACCCTGATCCACACCGGACAGACCATCTCCGCTGGTGTAGTGACAACATTAAATAAAGATGTCCAACAAATTTGTGAAGCTGTCGGAGAAGAACTGGAATGCAAAAAAGGATGTATTCTTGTTATGGATGCACAAAATGGCGATATTCTTGCTCTTTGCAGCTTTCCGTCCTACACGGTTTCCACCTTGGCTGAAGCACTGGAATCCCCCGACAGTCCGCTGATTAATCGTGCCTTGTATGCCTATCCTGTCGGTTCTATCTTCAAGCTTATTCCAGCTGCGTGTGCCCTTTCACAGAATTTAAGCAATTTTCAATACAACTGTACTGGCAGCATTTCTATTTATGACCAAATTTTCCACTGTCACGATCGCAGCGGTCATGGATTACAGGACTTACAGGCAGCTATGATTCACTCCTGCAATCCCTATTTCATCGCCCTTAGCCAGCGTCTCTCTGCTGCAACCCTTTATCAAACCGCCCAAAATCTCGGCTTTGGCACATCAATTTCCCTGACAGAAAGCATTGCTGCCGACAGCGGCATTCTGCCAAACTTGCAAGACTTACAGATTCCGGCAGAAAAAGCAAATTTCTGCTTTGGACAGGGGATGCTGACCGCTTCCCCACTGCAAGTTGCCCGTATGACCTGTGCCATTGCCAATGGCGGCAATTTGCCGCAGGCAAGACTGATCCGAGGCATCAGCAAAGACGGCGTTTCCGTGGAGCAGGAAAACCAATCTGTTTCCACACCGGCTCTCTCGGAAAAAACAGCTGCTGCTCTACAGGATTTGATGATTGCTGCCGCTTATGGCAGTGATACCTTTCAAGGCGTACCGGAACATGTCACAGTCGGTGCCAAAACCTCTACCGCACAAACCGGACGCTATGATGAAAACGGTGTAGAATACTGCCATGGCTGGATTACTGGTTTCTTTCCAACTTCTCAGCCCCGTTATGTTGTCACCGTACTGGCAGAAGACGCCGGCTATGGCAACGATGCGGCTGCACCGATATTCCGCACGGTGATTGAACAAATCGTACAACAGCACGCTCTCCACATTCCAAATTCTTCCTTTTCATAAAATATTCATAAAAGCAGTATGGATTCCGCTTGCATCAAGATGGGATTTGTGATATACTGTTAATCACTATGGGCAACCATAAATCTCGGAGAAAGAAGATTGTAAGTATGACAAAAGTAGATATTTTTTCCGGCTTTCTCGGTGCTGGCAAGACCACACTCATCAAGAAGCTGATTGCAGAGGCTTACGCCGGTGAACAGCTGGTGTTAATTGAAAATGAATTTGGGGAAATCGGCATTGACGGCGGATTTTTGCAAGATGCTGGTGTCAATATCACCGAAATGAACTCGGGCTGCATTTGTTGTAGTCTGGTCGGCGACTTTGGCAATGCATTGCAGCAGGTACTGGACCGCTATCATCCTGACCGCATTTTGATTGAACCATCCGGTGTCGGCAAGCTGAGCGATGTCATCCGTGCAGTACAAAATCTACACAATGCGGAAATTCACCTGGAAAGCTTCACCACCGTTGTAGATGCGAAGAAATGCAAGATGTATCAAAAGAACTTCGGTGAATTTTTCAACAACCAGATTGCACATGCCAGCTGCCTGATTCTAAGTCACACCGCTGGTCTTTCCGAAGCAAAATTGGAAGATTGTATCCAGCGACTGCGGGAACTGAATGCCACAGCACCCATTGTAACAACCGATTGGGAACAGCTGAGCGGTGCACAACTGCTGGCAGCTATGAATCAGACTGAAACCTTGGATTCTGCTCTGCAAAATCTGCTGGAAGAAACCGAACATGAACATCATCACCACCACGACCATGAAGAACATGACCACCATCATGAACACGAACATGGCGAAGACTGCACTTGCGGATGCCATGATCATGACCATGAGCATGAACACCATCACAATCATGAACATGATGAAAACTGCACCTGCGGATGCCACGACCATGACCATGATCACGAACATCACCATCATCACCATGCTGATGAAGTATTCACCAGCTGGGGAGTAGAAACAGCAAAGGCCTATACACCAGAAGAAATTCAAACTGCACTGGAAAAGCTGGAAGATGCGGACACTTACGGTATGGTATTGCGTGCAAAGGGCATTGTTGCCGGTGCAGACGGCAACTGGATTCACTTTGACTACGTACCAGGGACACCGGATGTTCGGACAGGCTGTGCTTCTACCACTGGACGGCTCTGTGTGATTGGTTCTCACATTCAGGAAAATGCACTGGCTGCACTGTTCCGCACCTGCTAAGCAAAGGAGGTCGTTTCATGCCAGCAAAAAATCAGCCGGAGGATATTCCGGTTTACCTGTTCACTGGTTTTCTGGAGGGTGGGAAGACCCGTTTCATTCAGGAAACACTGGAAGTCCCCCGATTCAACAAGGGAGAACGCACACTACTGTTGCTCTGTGAAGAGGGGGAAGAGGAATATGATCTTTCTACCTACCCAAACAAAGAAGTGTTTCAGGAGGTCATCGAAGAAGAGTCCGAATTGCATCCGCAGCATCTGACCGAACTGCTGCAAAAGCACAATGCTGAACGGGTCATTATTGAATACAACGGCATGTGGCAGCTGAAAATGCTGTTTGAACGGTTGCCGGACAACTGGACGGTTTATCAGGAAATGTGCTTTGCCGATGCGACAACCTTCCTGACCTATAACGCCAATATGCGGAGCCTGGTCGTAGATAAGCTAAACACCTGTGAACTGATTGTATTCAATCGTTTCACGAAAGATATGGACAAAATGACATTCCATAAGATTGTACGAGGGATCAGCCGCCGCTCCGATATTGCCTACGAATATACAGATGGCAATGTGGAATATGACACGATTGAAGATCCGCTGCCATTTGATTTGGAGGCACCTGTCATCCAGATTGCAGACAGGGATTATGCAATCTGGTATCGGGATTTGATGGAAGACCCGAATAAATATGAGGGAAAAACCGTAAAATTCCGTGGCATCGTTGCAGTGGATAAGAAATTTCCGAAGGGCACATTTGCGGTCGGACGACATGTCATGACTTGCTGTGTAGAAGATATTACCTACAGCTGTGTGGTAGCGGAGTGGGACAATGCCTTCGCACTGAATAATCGACAGTGGATTAACATCACTGCAACCATTCATGTGACACGCCATAAGCTGTATCGTGGAAAAGGTCCGGTATTAACCGTAAAGGAAGTAGCTGTGACCTCCAAACCGGAGCAGGAAGTGGCAACGTTTTATTAAAGAAAAGGATATTTTTTATGTATAACGAAATCAGCACATGGATGAATGGCATCTTACAGCGACCTATTCCAGATGAAGTAGCTGCTTTCTGTTTGAACTTATACGAAATGGAACAGGATCAGTGGTCCATGGAACTGATTGGAACAGAAACGTTTGATTTAGAGGACATGGACTGGGCATGCGAAGAAGTCACCGATTTCGGCACAAGAAATCATCCGCTTATTTGGAAACAAGAAGCGAAATGGGAGGATGTATTAGAAGAAATGATACAAATGCTGCGTACCTATCTGGAAACAGAACCCTATGCAGAGAAGTTGAAATCCCGTGAAGGAATCGGCATTGGTTTTGCAGATGGTGACATTATAATCCTATCCACAAAATAAATTTCCATTGTTCAGAAAGGACGAACACAATGCCTTATACCGCTGTTTTATTCGACTTAGACGGTACGATTACAGATTCCCAAAAAGGGATCCTTCGCTGCACCCAATATGCACTAAAAGCCTGCGGGATAGAAGAACCAGATATCCAAAAACTCATTTGCTTCATTGGTCCACCGCTCTCCTATTCTTTTGCTGCATTCTACGGCATGGAAGAACCCATGGTTTCCTTTGCTGTCCAGAAATACCGGGAGCGTTACAGCGAAATTGGCTGGAAGGAAAATCGTGTTTACGACGGCATTCCGGAATGTTTGCAGGCACTCAAAATGCAAGGTTGTCAAATTGCCATGGCAACTTCCAAGCCGGAATTGTATGCAAAGCAAATACTGGATTACTTTCAGCTGACTCCGTTTTTTGATGCAGTGGTTGGCAGTTCTATGGAGCATTCTGACGAAACAAAAGCAGAGCTGATGCAGCAAGCCATGCGACAGCTGGGTATTCCAGATACAGAAAAAGACCATGTCATTATGGTTGGTGACCGTAAGTTTGATGCAGAAGGTGCCGCCGCCTGCGGAATCGCATTTGCTGGTGTCCGCTATGGCTATGCACCAGCCGGGGAGCTGGAATCCTATCCGCACATCTGCCTTGCCAATACGGTAACTGCGTTGCAAACTTTTTTGACCACACCACAAAAGAGGTAACACCATGTTATCCATTCAAACAGAAATTCAAACGCAGCTATTCGCCCATCAAGATCTGGGCTATCGTGATTTTCAGGCAAAATTACTGCCAACCATTCAAAAAGACACCATCATTGGTGTCCGCACGCCCATGCTGCGAACGCTTGCCAAAACATTTTATAAGCACAGCGACGTGGCAGACTTCTTATCTGCTCTCCCGCACACCTACTATGAGGAAAATAATCTGCATGGACTCCTTCTCGCACAAATAAAAGAATTTGCTGCTTGTTTGCAAGCCACTGAACAATTTCTTCCCTACATAGATAACTGGGCAACTTGTGATCTGCTCTCTCCGCCAGTATTCCAATCTCACACAGAGCAGCTATTACCAGCGATTCAGTTGTGGTTACAATCTCCACACTGCTATACGGTTCGATTCGGCATTGGCATGCTTCTACGGCATTATTTGGACGACCACTTTCAATCTGTTTATCTACAATGGGCAGCTGCGGTACATTCCAAAGAATACTATGTCAATATGATGATTGCCTGGTATTTTGCAACGGCACTTGCCAAACAGCCGACAGCAACACTGCCTTTTCTAGAAAACAGACAGTTGGCTCCCTGGATTCACAAAAAGACAATACAAAAAGCCTGCGAAAGCCGCCGCATTCCGGCAGATCAAAAAGCCTATCTGAAAACCATTTTATAGAAGTTAATATCCATAAAGAAACCGCACGGGACACCACTTTGTGTCACAGTGCGGTTTTTTCCTACTCTTCCATCCAGAAGCAGAACCTTGCAAAAAATAGGAATCGCATTTGGAATATCTATTTTTAAGACTCTTGCAATATTTCTTTCTGCTTCAACGGCAATTCGCCGCAGGAAACTGCCAGTTCCAGCCAGAAATTTGCCGTTTCTAATTTCTGCTTTTCCTGAAAATACCGTGCAATACGGCAACAAGCCGCAGCAGTTGGCGGTGCATACTGAAAACTTTGGAATACACTCTGTAAAGCTGCTTCCGGCTGCTGCAATGCCATATAACAGTCTGCACGACAAAGACACGCTTCTACACAATCCACATACCAGCCCTTCCCATTCTCTAAAAAACGAGAAAAAGCAGTAACGGCTGCCTGATAAGCGGCATGTTCCATCAGCTTCCGTGCATAGTGATACTGCTCTTTGACGGTTACCGGGACACCAGATGCAACCTGTTTTTGAGCGGTTTGTAAGTTGCAGTCAAAATCCTGTATACTTTGTTTCGAATGCCAAATAGCAATCTCCTCTTTCTGCACCGTTCCATGCAGCGGAATCCCTTCATGTACTGCCCCTTTCGAGCGAAATCCAGCTGCTCGCCGCACCAGCCGTTCCCTGTAAAACGGAAACTGCTGTTGATGCAGTTCATCCTGTGCCACATAGCAGGGCAGCAAGATAGCGTCTGATGTAAACGAGGGCTTTCTCTGCAAAAACAACGCCTGATTTTCCGGTGAAATCACATCGCCTGCATCCAGCCAAAAAAGATACTCACAAGTGCTTTTGGAAAAGGCAAAGTTTCGGGCTGCGGAAAGGTCATCCTGCCACGGAAAGTCATAAATCTTATCTGTAAACCTTGCTGCAATTTCCTTGGTGTGGTCTGTAGAACCGGTATCCACAATGATGATTTCCTCCACCAAATGGGCTGCTGATTGCAGGCAGCGTTCCAAAACCGCTTCTTCATTCCGGACAATCATACATAAACTAATCGTGGGCATAAAAAATCCCCCTCTGCGTATTCCTATGCATAATATATGCAAGGAACACAGAGGGGGTGCATACGTTTATCGCCCTTTATCCGATAAAGAAAATCGACCAATAATAAGTCCCATTTGCATCTTGATAGACACCAATGCCTGCTGATTGAAAATTACTGTCTAAAATATTCGCACGGTGTCCACTGGAATTCATCCACGCATTCATCACAGATTCCGGTGTTGTATATCCTTTTGCAACATTTTCTCCAGCAGTATAATAGGAGATATCATATGTATCTAATACTGTAAATGAATCTTCCCCATTGGGACGGGTATGGGAAAAATTCTGTACCAGTTCTTTCGCCCGTACAGTTGCTGCCTGATACAGCAAATCATTGGTGGTCAATGCCTGCAAACCGTTATCAGCTCTTTGCTGATTCATCAATTCCAGAACGGCTTTGGAACGAGTCCATGCCTCTTTTTCTGTTGCTGACATAGTCAACTCTGTCCAATTCGGCTGTAACCCTGCTGATTGCATGGCATAATACTGCAAAATAAATACTGCATCTTCCACAGCAATTTGACCGTCACCGTCCACATCTGATGCAGTTTCCTGCTCTGCATGCAGATTAGAAGAAAGTCCAGCTGAACGTCTTGCATAAGCTTCCAGCACCAAACAGGCATCCTCTACTGTAACAGAACCATCTCCGTTTACATCTCCAGTTGTATCACTCGCAGCGTCTGCTGGAAACATACCAATCTGTATCCCCATTGCAACCGTAATCAGAAAAATAACAAGACGACGAATTGTGATTGATTTCATATATGATTCCCTCCTGACTCTGTAATCCCTGCTTTCCATGTCAAGGATTGTACAAACATTCTGTCATCATCTTATCATATCACATCAATTTTGTCAATACACAAAACGATATACAATTATTTTCCAAAAAACGAACGGCATCCCGATGGGATACCGTTCGCATATCAAAATACAACTTTCCATTATGCTTCTGCACCTGTATACGGCAAAGACGGAATCTGGAGAATTAAAAATTCCATCAACGTTGTGACATCTGCATCGTTCACAAGACCATCGCCATCACAGTCAGCTGCTGCTCTCTGTGTATCCGACAAATCTACTATTTTTGCTGTATATTTGTTCAGATGGATGGCATCCATCAAGTTAACATTACCATCCATGTTGAGGTCACCAGTGAGAACGGCATTATTACTTTCGATTTTAATGTCATCTTCAACAACATCATTCATATAAACTACTTGATTGCCACTCCCAAGCCACTCTGAAAAGTCAGCCGCATAAGCTTCATATTCCTGTGCAAATGGGCTATCCTCATAGCAGTAAATGGTCTTTTTGTCATTGCGTCCCAACATAATTAACATACGATACATATAGAAATGCTCAAATGGAACAGCTTCCCCTGTTTCTGCATTTTTAATATCTGCTGGAACAACAAAATCCTTTTCTATCATGATTGTTTTCGCAGCACGCCATACTTTTCTGACATCAGAATCATAACGAAAAGAACCCGAAGCATCCACATCTGTGCCACCTAATGTCAAAGTAGCTGTTTCATAATCAAACTTCCAACGCAGCCCATGTTCTGTTTCTCCTTCTGTTGGAAGAGCTTCCTTTTCTGCGACTTCTGTTGCAACAACATCAAAATTTTCTCCCCTAATGCAATCGCTCTGTTCATATAGATAATAATAAGCCCAAGAACCATGTTTCACATGATATGTGATATCATACATTGCACCATATTTCATTTCCCTTACCCAGCACGTACCGACAGCAGCCGCACTTTCCGGAATCGTTACATCATAATGTTCCACAAGATAATACTCTGACATGTCACCTTTATCATAATACTCCTGCCACTCATCTTCACTTTTACCACGTATACTCCCTGAAATAATATCTCCTACGTCTGTAATGCCTTCTTCATATATGATATTTTTAGCATCATATATTTCAGAAAGTTCCCCACTCATCCAAGGAATTTCTTCCCCGTCCGAAAAATCATTCATCGCACCCGTACCAGAGAATGTCATGGTCTGTGTGGAAACATCGTACGTCCAAGTGATATTATCCCCTTCTGTACCGCATGTGCCGGTATAAATGGTTTGTTCTGCTGCAACCCCTACCATAGACATAGGGCAAGCAAATTGTACTGCACAGAGAGAAGCAGCTACCATGAACGTCAAAAACTTCTTATTTTTTCTCATAGTATTACCTCCTACTATAAAACGCAATTAGCCATTTACAATTTTTCCAACTGTGATTGCATCTTGTATGGTTACTTTACCATCTTTATTCGCATCAGCTGCCAAGGTATTCACCTCATATGCAGCATCTGCTGCAACATCTGTGTAATTAAACTTACCATCGAACGACAATATGCAAAAATCTACGATATAATCGTAATCCGCATTATCCACAACGCCATTGTGGTCAAAATCGCCCAATGCATAGATATGGAACTCGAACGTAGTATTCTTTCCATTTCCACCAGAATACGTTCTTATCCCAGAGCTGTCAAAATCCACTGCATTATAAATAGCTGCTTCATTTAATAAAGAACTCCCTACTTCAATTGGGAATTTGCACATTGCTAAAGGCGTGTCAACTGTTTTTGGTGTTGTCCGAATAGTATATGATACTTCACTACCATCATCATTTTCCACTGAAAAATTATCACCATAATCATTTAAAGCAACAAATTCGGATTCAGAATTTGTAAAAAGAAGATTGTTCGTTCCTGTAAGCCACAAAGAACCTCTCACATTTACTTCCGGGTCATCAATAATGATCGTACCATAATGCTGTGTGGAAGCTTTGGAAGTGCCGCTGTAAAATGCTTTTCCAGTATTGACGCTTGCTGTTGCAATCCCACTATTGGCATTCTGCTCGCTCTCAATGATTGCCTGACCGTCCAGATACCAGCCCATCATTTCTTCCGTTTCTTCCAATGAGAAGCCATTGTCCAGAAAATATCTTGCAACCGTCTGGGCTTTTTCATTTGTCAGCGATGCTGCATACGCCTCTGCTTCCATTGCCTCATATTCCGCAGCAAATGCCGGAACAGACAACGCCGAGAAGGAAACCAGCATCGCAGCAGATGAAATACCTGCCATCCATTTTGTAACTTTCCGCTTCATAATTTTATACCTCCTGTATTTTTCTATGCGATAAAACTCTTCTGTATTCCTGATACGAAAGATAAAATACATTTTTTCTTTTTATCTTATCTTCTAGTTTTATTTTATCTCTTTCCCCCATTTTTGTCAAGTTATTTTGAAGTAAAAAGTAAACAAAATTTTCCTGTCTTTTTTATACAATCCGCTGAATTT
>DYCW01000167.1 GCA_019417865.1 Ruminococcus sp.
ACTTCTGTCTGACACCATATGAGAAATAAAAAACAAAAGAATGAGGAAAAAATATGAGAGCATTACAAGTGCCGTTTGACGGTGCATGGATTTTAAAGAACCGCAGAAAAATCAAAAAGGAACTATTGGCAGATGGGACACCCAGAATGGAGAAAAAGATTGCGGTGCTTGGTGGTTCCACTACAAACGACATTGTTTCTATTTTAGAGCTGTTCCTGCTGGAAAATGGGATTCAGCCAACCTTTTACCAGTCAGAATATGCCCGTTACTGGCAGGATGCCATGTTTGAAAATCCAGAGCTGGAAGCTTTTGCACCGGATTTGATTTTCATTCACACCAGCAGCCGCAATATTACCGAATTTCCGCAGGATGTCTACTGTCCAGCAGCAGAGGTTGACGCAGCGTTGGAGCGACAGTACACACATTTTACACAGATGTGGGAGCGTTTGGAACAGGTATATCATTGTCCAATTATTCAGAACAACTTTGAGCTGCCGTCCTATCGTCTGCTTGGCAATCGGGATGCTTCGGATGTACACGGTAAGGTGAATTTTATCACACGGTTAAACTGTAAGTTTTATGAGTATGCCAATACCCATACAGCATTCTATATTCATGATATCAACTATCTGTCTGCCTGCTATGGTCTGGATGCCTGGCTGGAGCCATCCTACTGGTATTTGTACAAATATGCCCTCTGTGTCCCTGCGATTCCGGATTTCGCCTATAGTTTGACCAGAATCATCCGATCGATTTACGGCAAAAATAAAAAAGTGCTGGCGTTGGATTTGGATAACACGCTTTGGGGTGGTGTGATTGGCGACGACGGACAGGAGGGCATTGAAATTGGTCAGGAAACCTCCATGGGACAGGCATATGAAGAATTGCAGTGCTATTTGAAACAGCAGAAGAATATTGGTGTTCTGCTGACGGTTTGCTCCAAGAATGAGCCGGAAAATGCATTGTTGGGCTTACATCACCCAAGTGGTGTACTGAAGCCGGAGGATTTTGTGGTGATCAAGGCAAACTGGGAGCCAAAAGACCGTAATTTACTGGAAACAGCAGAAGAACTGAATCTGCTGCCGGAGAGTATTGTTTTTGTAGATGACAATCCGGCAGAACGGGCGATTGTATCCGCACAGATACCAGGCGTTGCCGTGCCGGAATTTGACTGCGTAGAGGGATGTTTGCAGCAGTTGGATCGGGCAGGTTATTTTGAAGTAACCACGCTTTCCAGTGACGATGCCAAACGGAATGCCATGTACAAGGCGAATGCCCAACGAGCACAGATGCAGAAGACCTTTGCAGATTATACGGATTATTTAAAAAGTCTGGAAATGCAAGGAACCATTCGGGACTTTGAACCGATTTATTTGCAGCGGATTGTGCAGCTGACGAACAAAAGCAACCAGTTTAATTTGACGACGAAACGCTACACACAGAGTGAGATGGAAGAGGTAGCAGCCTCTGACCAGTATATTCGGCTTTATGGACGGCTGGAGGATAAGTTTGGTGACAACGGGATTGTTTCGGTTGTCATTGGAGAAAAGGTGGATGATATAGTACATATCGACTTGTGGTTGATGAGCTGCCGGGTACTCAAGCGGGATATGGAATTTGCGATGCTGGATGAGCTGGTGCGGCAGTGTCGGGAACAGGGCATGCAGAAGATCGTAGGATATTATTACAAGACTGCAAAAAACGCAATGGTAAAAGAGCTGTACGGCACATTTGGCTTTACCAAAACGAAAGACATGGAAAATGGCGATAGCGTATGGGAGCTGAATGTGGCTGACTATACAGAGAAAAATCATGTGATTACAGTAAATCAAAAGGAGTGTGCAGGACAATGACACATGCAGAGGTAATGGAACGGCTGACGGGCGTATTTCGGGATGTATTCGATGATGACAGTATTGTGATTACAGATCACACGACGGCAAATGATATTGAGGACTGGGACAGTCTGGAGCATATCAATTTGATTGAAGCCGTGGAGCAGGAGTTTCACATGCAGTTCCAGATGAAAGAGGTTTCTGGGATGAAGAATGTGGGCGAAATGGCAGAGATTGTTGCAAGCCGTGCATCGGAAAAGCCAAAGAAAAAGGGATTCTTCCGGAGATAATTTTCTGAAAAAGCCAAGGAAAAAGGACGTGCTGCGGTGCGTCCTTTTTGCTGCAAGAAAAATACAAGCATTTTGCAAGCAAAAATGATTCTTTACTTTTTGGAGGGAATATGGTATAATATAAGTATCCTTGAAGGAAAAAACAGTATTTTGTTTGGGAGGAAATGAAAGATGGCGGATAGTAGAACATACCATTATGAATTGAAGATAGGAGATATTCCTGAAGGTGAAACACCAGAATTTGAATGGAAGAATATAAAAATTTTTGAAAATGGTATTTATGCAGAAGGAACAGAAACCATTAAATTGAGTGACGAAGAAAATGGAGGAGAAAGAAAAAGAACAGAGATTACGAGAAAAATTTAACGAAAAGCTTCTATGTTTAATTAGAACGACTAATTTTATTTATTTCATATACTATAAAAATCAAATGAGCGGAATATATAATATAATTTCTTATTTTGGAAGTTCTAATAAAGAAAAAAAGGAAAATAGGGAAGAAATCAACATAAAATCAGAGCAGTGTATTTTAAATTTTTTAGTGTTGCCGGAGTATCTGCAAACAAAAGAGGGCGTAAAAAAAGCACTGAAAATTTTTGAAAATGATATAGAAATATTTAAGGCGGGTATTATTAATTATGCTTATGCAAAACAAAAAGGAAATACAGTAGAAAATGCATTAGATTGTTTTACATATTACTGGTCTTCTATGAATACATTCTTTTCATTATATCATCAAAAATGCGTCAAAAAGCAATATGAAAAAGTAAGAACTGATTACTTTAAAAAGAAAAAATATGATGAATTAGAAAAGGAAAAGAAAGACAAGAAAAAGGAAGCTTTTAAATTTCCAACTGGAGATGCAAACGAATTATATTCTCTTGCAAAGTTGATAGATAATCAGTTTAATAAGAAAATAAC
>DYCW01000168.1 GCA_019417865.1 Ruminococcus sp.
AATTGATAGTGCGGATGTGATTATCTATGCAGGTTCGTTGGTAAATCCAGCTATTCTGAAAGATAGAAAACCAGACAGTATTGTTTATGACAGTGCCGGTATGACATTGGAAGAAGTACTTTCTGTCATACAGGAAGCAGAACAGCGAGGAAAAACAACAGTTCGGGTGCATACAGGAGATGCGTCCATCTATGGTGCGATTCGAGAACAGTTGGATGCATTGGATCGCATGGGAATTGCTCATGAAGTAGTTCCTGGTGTAAGTTCTTTTCTAGCGGCAGCAGCTGCCCTGCAAAAAGAATATACTCTACCGGGTGTTTCTCAGACAGTAATTTTGACAAGAATGGAGGGAAGAACGCCTGTTCCTGAATCCGAACAACTGGAATCTTTGGCAAAACATTGTGCAACAATGGTCATTTTTCTATCAGTTGGACAAATTGCAGAATTGGCACGCCGGTTATCCACTGCTTATCCGCTGCAAACGCCTGTGGCAGTAGTTTATAAAGCAAGCTGGCCAGATCAGAAAATTGTAATCGGTACATTGGAAACAATTGCAAAACAAGTGGAAGAAGCCGGTATCCACAAAACTGCATTGGTGATGGTTGGTGAATTTTTGGGAGATACTTATGCTCTATCTAAACTTTATGATAAAACATTTACACATGGCTATCGAAAAGGAATTGTAGAATGAATATTGTGTATTACTATTTGACACAGGCAGGAGAACAACTTACAGAACGATTACAGAAGACATTTGGCGGCGTTGTGAGAAAAAAAGAATTTTTTACCGATGCTGTCCTTGCACAAGACTTTCAAAGCAAGGATGCCATGATATTTGTTATGGCAATCGGCATTGTAGTACGAAAAATTGCACCACTGCTGCGTTCTAAATTGACCGATCCTGCTGTGATTGTACTGGGACAAGACGGAAGATATGTCATCAGTCTGCTTTCTGGTCATATTGGCGGTGCGAATGAAATGACAAATGCAATTGCAGCATTGCTGCAAGCAGAACCGGTAATTACAACTGCTACCGATTTACAGAGCCAAGTGGCGTTTGATGTGGTTGCTGTGAAAAATAATCTGGTGATAGAAAATCCCAGCGTTATTAAAGCAGTCAGCAGTGCCTTGATTGCTGGAAAATGTGTACAGTTGCAGTCTGATTTGCCCGTTTGTGGTGTAGAAAACCATCCGCAAATAATATTAACAGAATCACCAGAAACTTCTTGCAAAGTGATCATTTCTGACCGCCTGTTTCCAGAAGAAAAGCAAGAAAAACCTGTTCTTTATTTACGTCCAGTGGATTTGGTTGTTGGTATCGGGTGTAAAAAAGAAATTCCATTTGCCCACCTGGAATCGTGTTTTCTTTCTTTTTTACAGACTTATGGTTATGCAGTGTCGTCTATTAAAGCGATTGCCACCATTGTCCGAAAACAGAAGGAACCAGCAATTTTGCAGCTGTGTGAAACGTATCAAATTCCGCTGCAAATTGTTTCAGATGAAGCCATTCGCAATTGCCGTTATCCGTTTGAAGCCTCTGATTTTGTGCAGCAGGTAACAGGCTTGCCGGCAGTGGCAGAGTCATGCAGTTATTTGGCATCGGAATGCGGTACCGTTCTAACTGGAAAAGTGAAGTATACTGGTGTAACATTGGCGGTTTGCCGTTGTCCGTTGCCACCGGTTCAGCTATAATGATACGAAAACAGGAGGAGAAACAGGATGCAGCCGATTATTTATGCAGTTGGATTTGGTCCAGGTGACCAGTTGTATATGACAACACAAGCCGTTTCTGTATTACAAAAAGTAGATGTCATTGTTGGATATACAACTTATGTGAAACTGTTGCAAGCACAGTTTCCGGAAAAACAATTTCTCTCCACTTCCATGCGACAGGAAGTGGAACGCTGTCAGCTTGCAGTAAAGATTGCTCTACAGGGAAAATCAGTTGCAATGGTTTCCAGTGGTGACAGCGGCATTTATGGTATGACAGGGATTTTATTAGAAGTAATTGCTGCACAGGGGGCGAATCTACAAGTGGTTGCAGTCCCGGGCGTAACGGCTGCCAGTGCAGCGGCGGCTCTTTTGGGGGCACCTTTGATGCATGATTTCGCTGTCATTAGTCTGAGTGACCTGATGACACCGCTTTCTCTGATCGAGAAGCGAATTTCTTGTGCAGCAGAGGCGGATTTTGTCATTTGTCTTTATAATCCCAAATCCAAAAAAAGAACGACACATCTTGCACAAGCTGTAAACTTGATTGCACAGTACCGAAAACCAGAAACACCAGTTGGCATTGTGCGGCACGCTGGAAGAGCCGAGCAAACAGTTTGGCTTTCTACTTTGGAAAAGCTGAAGGAAGAACCAGTAGATATGTTCTGTGTGATTCTAATTGGTAATTCTCAAACTTACGTGAAAGACGGAAAAATGATTACACCCCGTGGATATCAGCTGGAAGGCGGAGAAGTGTGATGAAAACATATCGAATCGCAGTTATTGCCGGAACCAGCGATGCCACAGACTTAATTACCTCTCTGCCGAAATCCTATGAAGTGACTGCTTTTGTGGCAACACCGTATGGAAAAGAAATTTTAAACGGTACGAATTGTCATGTGCATGTGGGTCGGTTGGATGCAGATGGATTTTCTATTGCCTTATCTGGTTTTGATGCGGTATTGGATGCCTCACATCCCTTTGCTGTTGTGGTAACAGAAACAGTAAAAGCTGTGTGTCAGGCAAAACAAATTCCCTATTATCGAATTGGCAGACCGACACTGCAATATGATTATGAAAAGTTATATTCTGTTCCTACCAAGGAAGCTGCTGCTGCATGGTTGTCTGCCGTGTCTGGTAATTTATTTTTTACCGTTGGTGTCAATACACTTCCGTTTTATGCAGAACAGGTGAAAGAGTTTGCAGCTCGTTCGTTTGCAAGAGTATTAGATACCCCATCTTCTCATCAGGCAGCAGAAGCCATTCCGGCACAGTTTTGGTTTGCGATGCCACCATATTCTGTAGAAGAAACGGTACAAT
>DYCW01000169.1 GCA_019417865.1 Ruminococcus sp.
AGCGGTCACAGGCAGACAGCGTAGCGAATCTGCCGGACGATTCGGACAAGTTTTCCAAAAAAATCCGACGTAAATTCCCAAAGTAAATTCCACTGTGGAATTTACTCGAAAATGGATTCCCGTGAAAAATCTAATCTGTGGCTTGACAGCATACAAAAAATGTGGTATAATGAAAATAATCATATTTGTATGCGTTTTTGATAAAATTCGCTGCAATTGGGCAAGATGATCAAGGGTAAGCATCGGTAAATCATAAAAATAAAATACGGAGGCGAAATCCATATGGGTATTTTTTCAAGAATGGGTGACATCATGAAAGCAAACATCAACGACCTCATTGACCGTGCAGAAGATCCGGAGAAAATGGTGAAGCAGATTATCCGTGACTTGCAGCAGGAAGTGTCAAAGTCGACACAGGCACTTGGCAAAGCAATGGCAAGCCAGCGAATTGCAGAACGGCAATATAAGACAGCGGTACAGTCTTCTGCTGACTGGGAAGCCAAAGCCAAAGCCGCTTTGGCAGCTGGTAATACAGAGTTGGCAAAGAAGGCGTTGTCCTATAAAGTAAAGGCAGATGGGGATGTGGCATCGTATCAGCAGATGTATGAAACCATCACGACACAGACAGATGCCATCCGCAATCAGGTGGAAACCCTGAAGGCAAAGCTGGAAGAGGCAAAGAGCCGGCAGGCGATGCTGGTAGCACGTTCTCAGATGGCAAAGACCCAGAAAAATCTGGCACAGTCTATGGGTGGCATCAATACCTCCAGTTCCATGGATAAGTTCAATCGGATGGAAGAAAAAATTATGCAGCAGGAGGCAGAAGCCGCTGCATTTGCAGAAATTTCCGGCAGTAGCAATGCCGATACACAGACATTTGAGCAGTTGGAAAGTGCGGCTAAGGTGGATGTGGAACTGCAACGCCTGATGGCAGAAATGGGTGTGCAGAACAGCGATGCCGATTTGGATGCACAGCTTGCCGCATTGGAACAGGAGGGTGCAGCATCATGAGCAAGCACTATGACGTTGCAGATACCGAAAAGCACAGTATGTTTGGTAAGGTTGCTCCCGTTGTACTGGCATTGATGCTTGCCATTACCTCGGTGGTCTATATTGTCTGCCGGACGCTGAGCAATCGGGCATATCACGAAAAGTGGAAGGACTATGACGAGTGCGGTTTGGGATGAACAGTAAGTCCGTGGGTGCCATATGATAACAAGGAAAACAATCAAATGACAGGAAACAGGGGTGCTTCCGTGTGAAGTACCCTTTTTCTGAAATTCAAAAATAGATTTTTGTCTATTTATACTGATAATTGAATATTGAAAGTCACAATTTGTATATAGTTGACAGAAACAAGAGAATCATGTTATACTATAAATGTATGCCACTGCTGTAA
>DYCW01000017.1 GCA_019417865.1 Ruminococcus sp.
GGTATCTCCTACCTTTGTGCCGTCTTTCTCACATTCATATACGGAATACGTACCCGCTTCCAAATCAGAGAATGTCACAGAACCACCAGCATTGACGGATTTTACCTCAATCAACTTATCATCAGCATCATACAATCCTACATAGAATGCCGGTGAGGTCTTAATCTTTTCTGAAACCATTGCCTTGGTGACATGAATGCTATAGGTCTGCTTCTGTGTGTTTTCAACTGAAACAGTTTTCGTGTCATCTGCTGCCAATGTTACGCCATTTCCAGTATATGCAACATCATAAGAAATGCCACTGACAGAAGTATACTTAGAAATATCTGTATTTGTCAATACACCATTTGCATTGGTTTCCAATACATAAAATTCCTTGCCAACTGGTACATCCGTAAAGGTAACAGAAGCCTTTGTTGTACTGCCGCCAATGGACAATGCCTTGACATCAGCATCCATATACCGTTCATATTCACCAGCATCGTTCTTGGTGAACAGGGCAAAGTAGACAGTATCTGCCTTTGTACCGCCTTTCAGCGTCTTGTTGACAGTAATCGTACCCACTTCCTTGGTGTTGGTGACTGTCACAACATTAGAAGTCTTGCCGGTAGCAATCACTGCACCCGTTGCAGCATCTGCTGCTTCTTCTGCACCGTTTGCTTTATAAGTTACCTTATAAGCAGAGTTGCCGTCCAATAGCACATTGCCGTTGAAATCGGTTTCAAAAATAGCAACCTGATTGTCTTGATTCGTCTTTTTCGTTTCCAGCAGTTTATAATCCAAATCCTGCATGGTAATACTGCCGGTTGACTGGGTATCACCCAATGTCATCGGCATCACGTCACTCAGACGATTGTATTTTCCACCGCCCAGAACTTCAAACAATGCAAAATAGAATGTGCCGCCTGTTGCCTTTTCCAGTTCCTTATTGATGGTGATGGTATTTTGTGCGGTTGGGGTTTCTACCCATACACCAACCTTTGCCGGTTCTGCAACCATATAGGTATCGCCCATAATATCAAAATTCTGATAACCATATGCGAAGCTGTTCCATGCAATGTTTTCTTCTCCGGTATTCTTCACGTATGCCGGAACAGTACCAGTAAAGGTAACGACAACACACTGATCTGGTTCTATTACTTGGTCCTTAATTTCTACACGGAAGTTATAAGCACCTTCTGGAGAACTTGACCATGTCATGACATCGTTCTGACCACGCCAGTCACCGGAATATTCGTTCAGCGGAGAATCCTTATCCTTAGAATAGGTAATTGTTGCATCCACTGCCGTCTGCCCTGTCAGATCAATCGGTTTATCCGTTGCAGCATGAACTATATCTTTATCAACAATGTAAGCCTTAATTGGAACGCCTGTATTTAAGTTAACTTCAAATGCAGAATTTCTCTCATAGTCCGAAACCAGACCCTTATCGCCAACGAACGGCAAACGGTCGATGATGACGAAATTCTCCAGATTCTGTGGAGAGGTATTTTCTACAATAATCTCATAGGTCACATCTTCTGTCTGCATGCCCTGTACATAGTTGTGGGTAGGCTGTCGGCTGTAACCGGTATCCGTCGGTGGATCTTCATGTCCATCATCTTTAACTGTATGACCACTGCTCTCATAATGAATGGTCTTCCACGATTCTGTTGTCAAACCAACGATATTGTAGTTTGCATAATTGTGGATTTCCTTGCCATTTGCTTCACCGGCAACCACATCATGCACAGTAAATGCCTGCTCAAAGGCTGCATAACCGGTATTGGTGATGGTGCCTTCCTTTTCCATGCCTTCCTTTACCGTGGTTACAAATTCAATTACAAGGCATTGATTTGCTTCCAGTGCATACTTTTCATTGTTTAGTGTCCATTTTACAGAACCATTCTCAACCACTGGTTCTAAATAGTCCAATTCCCCATTTTCTATAGTTTTGCCAATTGAACCATCTTGATTTACTTCTTTAATTTTCATGGTCAGTGGATAATTAGTATCCGCATTATACTCATAGTTGTTCGGCAGAGTATCGGTTATAGTATAGTTTTGCAATTTTGCTGTCGTGTTTACATCTGCTTTACCATTACCATTGTAAACAACAGCCTGCCAGATCAGGGTATCCCCTGCGGTGATATAGCCTTCATTAACTGGCTGCAGCAACTCTGCATCATAAACCTGCCCCGGGAAGGAAGCAGCTGCCAGCTTTGCAAAGCCCGGTGCTGGGGTTTTCTTCTCAAAGGTGACTGTTGCAGTTGCATTTGGACTCTTCGTCTTTTCCTTGCCAGTATCACTGTCAATTATAGCAACACTGGTAATCGTATTTGTAGCCTCAATCTTATTGCCTTTATATGTAAGCAAATCATTGATCTTATTGCTATCCAGCTTTGTTGTATACTGAATCTGAATACCATTTGTATGCTGATTATCTAATGCAACAGTGGATGTCAAAGTAAATGTAACGGTATTCGCAACAGGATTATAGCTATACTTTAAATCCTCGAAATTTCCATACCCTTGTTTTACTTGTGGGGTCACACTCTTATCCAGTGTCATCCATTCTGGAAGTTGGTCAGTTACCTTTATCGTGTCGCCTATCGCAGTATAACCCTCGCCTTTCACATCAACCGTATACTGGAATCGCATGTCTTCCAATTCTTCTGTTGTGAATTGCATCAAATCAATTGATGTCTGATCTACTGCCTTTGTTACATTCAGAACAGTATCATCAATATCATTGCGTATCATATCTTGTGCAATATAATCTGTAGATGCATTAAATCCACTTGGTTCTGTTGTAAAGAATTGAATTAAATTATAAACGCCATCTCCTGTAAGTTCCGATTTAAAGTTATCGTCATTCAAATAATATTCAATCTCTTTTCTGATTGCTTTATTGAAACCATTACCAGAATAACAAGAGTATTCAATGACAATCCAGTCACCGGGCTGTAAATTGATATCTGTAAACTTTACTCGACCAATAGACCATTCTGGTGTTCCATTCGATGTGATTGACTGATCAGAAACCCTTCCGATTAAATCAGAATTATTGCTGTCCACAATCTTAACTTGGAACTGTTCTTTTCCTTGTCCTGAACCATCATCAAACATAGCATCCGGAGATGCATCCTTTAAATACAAATCTTTAATCGGTTCTCCTGAAGTGCTAATAGCGAATTTTGCCCGATAGGTAAGCTTTTGCCCCGTACTAATTTCTGCATTTTCAAGGCGATTTCCACTTCCATCCACAATCCACTTTTCAGCTGAATATACTGGTTGTTTTGCGGTTACTTCTTTCGATGTCTGTTCTTCAACATCATCCGCTTTCATGGTTGCGGTGTTAGAAATCGAACTTACTGTGTCCGTTGTTTTACATTCAATGGTAATTACAACTTCTGTCTTTGGCTCCAACGTATCAATCACAAAACCACTTTCGCTGACAAGCTGGTCATAGGAAATGGCAATTTCTGTTCCATCATTTTGATACTGTGTTCTGACAATCGCACTGATACTGGATACTGTCAATTCACCGTTATCCACGTATTTCTTCAGGTCAGTATCCTTGATGACAACATTCTTTGCCGCAGCATCTCCAGTGTTTCTGCCTGTAATGGTAAAGGTCAATGTCTGATCTGCTTGCCCAGAAATGATTTCTTCACTATCCTTACCATTGATCTGTTTTCCAATCGTCAAATCTGGCTTTTTCGGGTTAAATGTAATCGTCCCCGTCTTTTCTCCGTCTACGAATGCTGTATTAGAAATTTTACCCTCATTTGTAGTCGGAATGGATACAACTCTACCTTGAATGGTGATAGTGTGTTGATCAGAACTTTCTTCACCAACTTTTGAAAGAGAAATTGTCAAATCGCCGTTCAGAGGATTTAAGTCGCTGTCATCAACTTGATAACTTTCAAATCGCACCCCTTCCGGTTGTAAATCCTTTACTACTACATTGGCTGCTGGTGTATTGCCCTCATTCCATACTTCAATTTTATAGGTTACTTTATCGCCAACTTCATAATTTTTATTGCTAGTATTTGTTCCAACATAACCACTCTTTTTTCCCTTGACACTTACAGTTGCTGCCTTTGAATAAAAGGTTTCACCCATGTCACCGCTGCCTGTGATGCCATCTCCCATATCCAGCACATTAATCAAATTGCCTTCTGCCTCTGTGCTAATGGTAACACCCAGTGTAATGGTGAAGCTTTCATTTATGTCCAGCTCTTTTCCAACAGTAATTGTATTTCCACTTGCTGTTACACCAGCCGGGAAAGTCTGATCTGCTTTCAGTGTTACGCCTTCCGGCATGGTATCACTAAAGGAGACTGTACCCTTTTTTGTACCATTATTGGTTACTTTAATGGTATAGGTTGCGTCTCCGCCTGTTCCTTCTACATAGGTATTTCCACTGTCGCCAACCTGACCCGTTTTTTCAAACACGAAATTCGGTGCTGCGTCTTTACCGGTAAATGTAACAGTCGTATCAGGCTTGCCTGTCAACAGATTGGAAACTGTTCCATCGTCATCTCCTTCTGTTACCAAATTACCATCAATCTCAATTATCAATGTACTGTTTGCTGGAATGGTTGCACCAGTGGCATTCGTAATGGTATTTCCCGTTTTTGAAACTAAATCTGTTGCATCTGCTCCATTCAGCTTTGCAGTATAATTCACGCCCTCAATACGAGAATCTACAACATCCTCAAAAGAGAATTTGCCTTCAATATTCCCCGTATTCTTTACAGTAATGGTGTAATGCACATCGGTAGAAATTCCCTTGGTATAGGTGTCTCCGCCACCTTCTACATAACCTGTCTTGGCATAGGAGATATCTGCTTTACCTTCTTCACCATAGAATGTTATGCTGTCATCATTCGATGTTTGATCGTTTGTCTGTTCAGACAATTCATTTGTAACAGAAGACTCACCTGTTTTTAACGTGCCATCTATCGTAATGGTCAGCTTTTCCCCTGCTACAATATCACCTTTGGCTTTCAAAGTACCATCTGCAACAGTCAAATCGCCCTTATGATCCGTTCCCTTATTGGAAGAAATACTGCAATTTACATCGTTCACTCCAATTGCCGATAGAGAATCTTCAAAGGAATACTTATCATCTGCATTACCCTGGTTTTCAACCGTAATGGTATAAGTAACCGGTGTATCCATTCCGATAATATACTTTCCATTTGCAGTGTTCACTCTACCAGTCTTTGCATAAACCAGATATGGTGCGACCTTTTCCACTTCAATCGAAGCTTCTACTTGTGGTGTTTCTTTTCCATCATAAGTACCCTGTGCCGTATTGGTCAGCCATACACTGGTATCTGAACCGAATTGAATCGTGTCGCTGCCATCTATCTTACAAACAACCTCTGCGGTCACCGTTGCACCAGGTGCTACATTAGTAAATGTAATTTCATCTCCGTTTACGGAACCGCTTCCAGAAGTAATAGTAATCACTTTCTCGTTCGATTTCAAACCATCCAGAGCAGTATCTTTTACCGTCAAGTTAGCAGCTTTTCCGCCTGTATTCGTAGCAGAAATGGTAAAGGTTACTTCCTCCCCAGGTTGATACTTCTTGGAATTGTCCACACTTTTACGCAGTGTAAAGTTTGCCGGCTCCGGTGTCGGAACTTTCAAGGAAACGGTATTATCTCCCAAGCTGTAGCTATAGTCTGCCTTACCGGACGGTCTTGCGTTTACCTTCAAGTTGTTCACAACTGTTCCAGCCGTCGTAAAGTTTGAAGCATCCACCGTCGTGCTGCTCAGCTGGAACGGGAATTTGATATTCACTGCACTCATTTCCGCTGTTGCAACAGATGGATTGGTTCCAGTTTCAATATTTTTGCTGTCAATTTTAAATGTGATCGTAGCAGTATCACTGCCTGTAGAAACTAACAGGCTGCCGTCTACAATCTCATAGCCTGCATTTTTCACTGCCGTTTGAATGGCTGTTTGCAATGCACTCTGTGCACCATCTGTAAAGGTCAACCCGGTCGGCAGCGAAATGGTGTCTGTAAATTCCAGACCCGTTGCCCACCATGCACCCTTACTGGTGGTCGGATTATTCGGTGCTGCACTCAATGTGTAGTTAACAGTGACACCATTCTCAATGTCACTCGCCTGAATTTCTGTCTTATCCTCTGTCTTGTTTTGTGCCCACAAAAGCTCCGACTCCGGTGTAATCGTGCCACTGGCAGATTTTCCTGTCTCCGTGTTTACCACTTTCACCGTAACCGATTCTCCGTCAGGCGTTGTGCCGTTTCTAAACTTGGCACTTAACCGAATGACTTTCGTATCACCATTATTGATGTTAAATTCTACATAACGTTCCTTCACACTATTATCTGCATTTTTTACAACATGCAGGGTGTAGCCATTGTAAACAGCTCCATCCTTGAATCCATCCTCCGCAAAGTTCGGAAGTAACAGATTCTCATCTGTGATATAAACACGATATGTATTGGTCTGCCCTGGAATCTGATGTACGTTATTACCTGAAACAGAAAGCATCAGATAAAACAATTCACCAGATTCTGCGGTAGTAATATTGTTGAAGCGGCTGTCCTTGAACTCAACCTTATAGTTGGTTACAACAAGCGGTCCGCCCCATCCGCCACCGAATCCCGGCCAGAAGCCGCCGCCCCTTGCACTAGCCGTCAAGGAACTCAGTGGCACACTTACAATGATCATCAAGATCGCAAGCAGCATGCTGATCACACGTTTCACGCGTGATACTTTTCGGATTTCTTCCATTGATTTTCCCGCCCTGTGTCAAAGCGGTTTTCACTCCTTTCTGTATTTCTGCGACACAGTTATTTTTCATTTCCGTGCTTCATCCCAATTTTCCCAATTGTTGCTATCTAAGGACAAATACACAGTATTATTATAGCATAATCC
>DYCW01000170.1 GCA_019417865.1 Ruminococcus sp.
GTATTGTTCGGATTCCTTAAAATGGGACGTAGAATCTGGAATGTGGGGCATATTCCGGGTAACGAAAAAAGAATTGGCTGCTGTTGCAAATGTGCCTGCCGCTTGATCGGTAATTGGTGGGAAAGAAAATGGTTTGAAAAATAAGATTGATGAAAATCAGTGGATTCCAGCTATGACCGCTGGAATCCCTTGATTACGAAACAAATGAATTATGTTTACGGAGGAAACTATGCATACTGAAAATTATGTTTCAGAATCTTTGGAGCTTCATCTGTTTTTTGGACGCATTATGAAGGAACATTCGCTATTCTTAAAGGCAGGATTTACGCCGGTTCAATCCCATTTTGCTGCAAAAGCGGAATTTTACAAACAGGAATTTGAAAAATTACTGGGGTGTGCTGTAACACTCAGCAATGGAAGAATTAGTGAAAACGTACTGCATTCAGGAGAAATTGTAACAGAATTTACGTTTGATGCAGAACGACAGACTGAAAAATTTACAGGCATTCCAATTAACAGCAACATCACCACAAGAGAATTTCAGTTAAACAGCCGTTGTGGCTGTGATACGCCAAACAGAATTTACCAAATAAAGGATTTGAATTGTACTGCACTCCGTCTGTTAGATGGATTGATTGCACTAAAGGAAGAAATACTGGCTAACGTATGTAACTGTCAGATATTTACGATGAACTATCCGTTACTGATTGAGCATATACTAAGAGAAGCAAAATTATACAGGAAGTATGTGAAAATGCTGGAAGAAAATGGGGAACTTTGTATGTCATCTATGAAAGATACAGAATGTTTCTGGAATCAAATTATGATGGAGCATGCTCTTTTTATACGAGGATTATTAGATCCTACGGAAACAGAACTGTTGCATTCTGCCGATGTATTCGCACAAAATTATGCCGCTTTGCTGCGTAACTGCCATCGTGCCCAGAGCAAAACATTCCCTGCTGATTCTCTAAGGGAAACACAAAAATTCAGGGACTTCAAAATAGCAGGTGTAGAGGGAATCGAAAATTGCAAAATTCGCTCCCTGATTCTCCCTTTGCTTGCTGACCATGTTCTTCGTGAAGCAAATCACTTTATCAGAATCCTGGAAAATTGATTGACAGGATGTGTAATCATACAAGTAACGCCTTGCAGAATTTTTACCTGCAAGGCGTTGCCTTTTCTCTTAATTCCATTTCAATCAAATTACAAAAACCACTTATCAAGAACAAAACAGATTTTCATCATTCTTTTTTATGGATTCATGCTGCAATCCAATAATCCACCTCTGCCTGTCCGCTGAATACAAAATAAAGATCCTGTACCCCTTGAGCATTCTCTACCAAAGCAGCCGTTATTTCTTTCAACGAACCGCCTGCCGGAATTTCCACGTATCCAATGGCATCCCCCGTCGGACTGCCAGTACAAATTTTTATCACACTGCCAGACTGGGAAGACGCACAAACAGTAAACCGAGAAATTCCCTTTGAGAAATCAACACCGCTGATTTTTACCCAGTCACCCTTGTCAATTTCTGTCACAACAGTATCTCCCAGACCACTGACCTGAATGCCAGCTTGATTGGACATGGTTTCTGCTTGCACCTTTTGATAAGGATTTACCTGTTTCTGCTGTGCAATACCTGTCATAGTACCTGTTACAGCATTCATTTTTGTGCCGCTCATTGTGATTTCATCCACCTGCGGACTTCTATAGTTTCCGGTAATACCCATTGCACCTTCTACAGAACGATTGTGGTAGAACAAATAGAGCTGTCCGTTCCATTCGCAAATAGAGTGGTGATTGTTTCCGTAATAGCCGAAGAATGTACCCTGATTTTTGAAAAGTTCCCCACCATAAGTATACGGTCCAAGCGGATTGCTGGCAGTCATATACGCAATGGCACCACTGGTCAAACCATATGCATTGCCTGTTGTATTCCAATTGGAACAATAGGTATAATAATAGGTATCCCCAATTTTATTGATGCCAGAATCTTCAAATAAATAAGGTGCATCAATCGTAACCGGCGTTCCTGCAAGACTTATCATATCTGCACCTAACTGCACCACTCTTGAAGTACCTGGCATTGCCGTTTTTCCTTCCGGAACACCGCCGCCAAAGCAAAGATAGCCTGTTCCGTCATCATCTACAAAAACAGCCGGGTCAAACAACCAGGTAATATCACCGCAATTCGGTACTTCCCTCGTAATCAATGCCTTTCCAAGCGGATCAGTCCAAGGTCCGGTCGGGCTGTCTGCGGTCAAAACACTTACCCCATTGCCGCCATTGCAAAAATAGAGAAAAAACTTTTCCTTTCCATTGATGGTCTTATGGGCTGCACAAGGTGCCCAGGAACAAGTTGCCCATTTTGCAATGCCATCTGTTCCTGCAACCGGAATGGCACCATGGTCTGTCCAATTCACCATATCATCCGAAGAGATACAATTGATTTTGTTGACATTTGCATAGGTGTTCTCTGTCACATTTCCGCTGCTGTCATATTCAATGACATCGTTTGTCGTATATACATATACTCTGCCGTTATACTCCATGACCCCTGGATCTGCACCAAACCGCTGCGTATAAAGCGGATTGTTTTCCCCGTCTGCTTTATAGCTGGCGGTCGGTGTAATTCCAGCGAACAACTGCTCCATCGCAGCGACATCCACCTTCTTTTCTGCCACTGGAAATACAGTAATACGTGCAAGCAAGAAATCTTGCAGCAACTTCACATCCGTCGTAT
>DYCW01000171.1 GCA_019417865.1 Ruminococcus sp.
GTCTTTGGATCACCATAGCAAATCCCTTTTGCGGAAATCATTTCGCTGACCAAAAGAGCAGCGTGGTGTTCTTTGCAGAGAATGCGGTAGGCACGGTCGGCAACGCCTGCCATGGGAGCAAGTCCAGCCGTGCGGGGCAGCGTGAGGCTGCCGAGAGAAAATTGAGTAGGCATAAATAAATGGATTCCTTTCTGTTGATGGAATAGAGAATGTGTTGATTAGAAATCGGTTTATTTGCTGTTGCTCCTGCCGGACACTTCGGATAAACAGGGTTCGGCAATGAAATATGCAATTTAATTTTACCACAGATTTTGAAATTTGTATAGTTTTTTTTCGGAAACAGTGTTATACTGAGATTATACACAGAGGTGCCACCGATGTGGTTCTAAGAACTGTAAGGGAAACGAGTTATTTTTTATTCAGATGAAATTGGTGTTTGGAGGAAATTATGCGATTATTAGCAATTGACGGAAATAGTATTATGAACCGTGCCTATTATGGGATTCGGTTGCTTTCCAATCATAAGGGAATTTACACAAATGCAATTTTTGGTTTTATGAATATTTATTTGAAGCATGTCACGGATTTGCAGCCAGATGCCATTGCGGTTGCCTTTGATGTACACACGCCGACCTTTCGGCATCAAAAGGTTTCTTCCTATAAGGCAAACCGCAAGGGGATGCCGGAGGAACTGGCAATGCAGATGCCGTATATCAAAAAGCTATTGACCCTGTTGGGTGTGCAGATTGTAGAGTGTGCTGGCTATGAGGCAGATGATATATTGGGAACGCTTTCTGCGGCAGTGGAACAACAGGGCGGCGAATGTGTCATTCTCAGCGGAGACCGGGATACCTTGCAGTTAATAACGGACAAAGTCCGTGTTCGGTTGGTGACCAATCGGGAAGATGTTGATTATACAGTGCAGCGGTTTCGGGAGGAATATGGATTTTATCCGACTTCCATTGTTGACCTGAAGGCATTTATGGGGGATAGTTCTGACAATATTACTGGTGTTGTGGGCATTGGTCCGAAAACAGCTTCTGCATTGATTCGCAGTTGGGGAACTGTGGAGGCCGTCTATGCCCATATAGATCAGCTGAACATCAGCAAAATGGCAATTCAAAAGCTGATTACCGGAAAGAAAAATGCATTGGAAAGCAAGTGGTTGGCAACCATTGTAAAAGATGTGCCCATTCCAACAGAACTACAGGCTTACATGCCAAAGTCCATTCGGTCACAGGAAGTACGGGCGTTACTGATGGAGCTGGAAATGGTAAAACTGCTGGACAAACTGCATTTGGAGGCAACCAGTGAGACTGTTGCAGGGGAACCGGCTGTTTGCAGTATTACCCCGTCTATTGAGGTGGAACAGCAGACTTTGACAGAAGAAAGGTTACGGCAATGGCAGCAACAGACTGCGTTCCCGCCACTCTGCTATCAATTGGATTTGGAACAGAAGTGCTTGCAGGTATTGCAGGAAAATACGGTTTATGAAACCACAGACGAAAGCCTCATACAGCAATTTTTGGGCAGTGCGATTCCAAAGCGAACCTTTTCTGCCAAGATGCATTATCGTTACATGATACAGCATGGCGGTACACTGGAACAGCTGCGTTCCGACGGAGAAATTGCCGCCTATTTGCTGAATCCGGCATCCTCGGAATACACTGTGGCAAGACTGAGCGTATCCTATCATATTTTGTATGATACGGCATTGGAATCTTTGGCATCGCTGTTGGCATTGCCAGCACTTTGTGATGCCATGGAACAGGAAATCCAGACACAGGATCTGGAGGAATTATATCGGATGGAGTTGCAGCTGACACGTGTGCTGGCAGCAATGGAGGAAAATGGGGTGCTGGTGGATGCAGTAGGTTTGCAGAACTTTGGGGTGTATCTCACAGAGCAGATGGAAGAATTGCAGCAGATGGTTTATGATGAGGCAGGACATCCGTTTAAGATTGGTTCTCCGAAGCAGCTGGGTGATGTGCTCTTTGGAGAACAACAGCTCCCGCACGGCAAGAAGACGAAGACCGGCTACTCCACCAATGCAGAAATTTTAGAATCTTTGCGGGATCAGTATCCCATTGTGGATTATGTGTTGAAGTGGCGGCAGGTGTCTAAGCTGAAGTCCACGTACATTGACGGCTTGCAGAAAACAATTGCAGCGGACGGCAGGGTTCACACATTTTTTAAGCAGACAGAAACCAGAACCGGACGCATTTCCTCCATTGAGCCGAATATGCAGAATATTCCGGTTCGGACGGAGCTAGGCAGCAACATGCGAAAGTTCTTCATTGCCGGAGAAGGAAATGTGCTGTTGGATGCGGACTACAGTCAGATTGAGCTGCGGATTCTGGCCAATCTCTGCGGGGATACTGCCATGCAGGAGGCCTTCTTAAACGGTACGGATATTCACGCCGCAACGGCAGCACAGGTGTTTGGTATGCCGCCGGAGATGGTGACAGATTCTATGCGGAGTGCAGCAAAGGCAGTGAATTTCGGCATTCTCTATGGGATGGGGGCGTTTTCCCTGTCGAAGGATATTCATGTTTCTGTTGCACAGGCAGATCAGTATATCAAGAACTACCTGGCACGCTATCCCCGTGTGGCTGCTTTCATGGAAGAGACGGTGAAACAGGCGAAGGAACAGGGCTATGTCAGTACGTATTTTAAGCGGCGGCGGCCTGTGCCGGAGCTGCGGCAGTCCAATAAGATGATACAGGCGTCTGGTAAGCGGATTGCAATGAATACGCCGATTCAGGGAACAGCAGCAGATATCATTAAAATTGCCATGATTCGGGTTTCTGACCGACTACAAAAAGAATGTCCAGAGGCAAAGCTCATTTTGCAGGTACACGATGAATTGATTGTAGAAGTCCCAGAGGCACTGGCAGATACTGCCGCTGTGATTTTGCAGGAAGAGATGGAACATGTGGTACAGTTTGCCGTACCGTTGACCGTAGAGGTGAAGAAAGGCAAGAGCTGGTATGAAGCAAAGGGCTGAGATTCTGCCGCTAAAAGCGGAGCAGCTGCCAGAAGTGGCACAAATTGCAGCATGTTCCTTTCCCGACCCGTGGTCGCTCACCGTATTTGAGGCGGCATTTGCACAGGCTGATACACAGATGTGGGCGTCGATGGTTGCCGGAGAACTGGTAGGGTATCTGGTTTTGCAGCGGCTGGGGGAAGAACAGAGTGTGGACGATATTGCCGTGTCGCCGGATTACCGACGACAGGGCATTGCAGAGCAGTTATTGCAGATGGCACATGCAGCATTTCCGGATAGCAATTTTATCTTAGAGGTACGGGAGCATAACGCAGCAGCGATTGCCCTGTATCAAAAGTTGGGATATGAGCAGGTTGGTTTTCGGAAACGATATTATACAAATCCAGCTGAGGGAGCCGTGCTGATGACGAAGAACGCAAATAAAAACATGCAAATTCATTTTGAAATAATGGAGTAGATTTTACGCCACAGGCGATTGCGGTCAAGCTGGCTCAGCTTGGCGAGGAGTGCAGAGGGCAAGCTGCCCTCTGC
>DYCW01000172.1 GCA_019417865.1 Ruminococcus sp.
GCTGTCTGCGGCGACTCGCCGCCTGAGCCAGCTTGACCGCAGTCGCCTGCGGCGTAGAACTACTTCATCATTTAAGAAAATGGATTTGCGTGAATCAAAACAGCAGAAACCACTTGAAAAAATTATTTTCAAAAAATCAGGAGGAAACCAATGGAACTGTTACAATTGGAATACTTTTACGCAGTGGCACAAAACCAGCATGTTACCCGAACTGCCGAACAGCTGCACATTGCACAGCCTGCTCTGACACAGAGCATTCGCCGACTGGAAAAAGAACTGGGAGTACCGCTATTTCGCCCAAGCGGCAGAAATATTGTACTGACAGAATATGGAATTTACCTGCGGGATGCATTAAGACCCATTCTAGATAATCTACGCCAGTTGCCAGAGATTTTGCAGGAGATGGCAAATGTCCGCAAACGCACCATTCGGCTGAATGTGCTCGCCGCTTCTACACTGGTCACACATGCTTTGATTTCCTATAAGAAAAAACATGACGGCATGAACTTTCGTCTGATTCAAAATTCCCAGTGTGAAGATGCCGACATTACCATCTTTACCCGTTCCTTTTTTCAGCAACCCGCAGACGGGAAAGAGCGGTACCAAATCTTCACTGAGCGAATTTTTATGGCGGTTCCACACTCTTCCCCCTACGCCCATTGCAGCAGTGTATTTTTAAAAGATTTTGCCCATCAGGATTTTATCAGTCTATCCGGTTCCAGAAGCATTCGCTCCATCTGTGACCGCTACTGCCTGCACGCTGGATTTACGCCGAATATCATTTTTGAAAGTGATAGTCCAGACACCGTCAAAAACCTGATTGCCGGCGGTCTGGGGGTTGGATTCTGGCCACATTACACATGGGGACAGGAAAATATGGAGCAAATTACGCTGCTTCCCATTGCAGAGCCCACCTGTCAGAGAGATCTAATTGTGCAGCTGCACCGCCATGCCATTGACCACGAAGAGGTAGTAGACTTTTTCCATTTCCTCAGCGAATACCTGCAAAATTTAAAAAATTAACGCAGCAGACAGAAATTGACATACTCCCCCAACTCACCGCATACAGTGGTACTATATCGAAAGGGGGGTTCTGGATGCACACTCCGCCTGAATCCAAACCAGAATGTTATACCGTTGCCCTTGCCGGAAATCCCAATGTCGGCAAATCCACCGTATTCAATGCCCTGACAGGACTCCGCCAGCACACCGGCAACTGGGCAGGAAAAACGGTCGAAACGGCTGCCGGTCTCTGCACCATTGAAACAGCACAACTCCAACTGGTTGACCTGCCCGGCACGTACTCACTCCGTGCCCATTCCGCAGAGGAGGCAGCGGCACGGGATTTTCTCTGTTTTTCCCGACCGGATGCCGTACTGGTTGTCTGCGATGCAGCAGCACTGGAACGCAATCTCATCCTGCTGCTGCAAATACAGGAACTTGGTCTGCCGGTTTTTCTTTGTGTCAATCTATTAGATGAAGCGGAGCAGCGTGGAATTACCCTTGATCTGCCCGCACTCTCCGAACAGCTACAGATCCCAGTTGCCGGTGTCACCGCTCGCAATGGAATTGGAATGGAGACACTTCAGCAACAGCTGCTTGCATTTTTACGGAAACCGTACTGCTCCCATTGCAGTATTTCCTATCCGGAAACCATAGAAACCGCTGTGCAGACCCTACAGGCACAGCTGCCGCAGCGGGATGTTCCGCCCACCAACCGCTGGATCGCTCTTCGGTTATTAGAACAGGACTCTGCTCTGTCAGCCGAACGATTGCTGCCGGAAACACCGTTATCCGCATTGGAAATCCCGCAAGTAAATGGAGCGGCAGACACGATCATTGCTGCGATTGTACAGCGGGCAGAAAGCATTGCGAACACTGTAACAACGGTGCCAGAGCAGGCACGCAAGCGGGAGCATCGTTTTGACCGATTTGTTTTGGGAAAGTATACCGGCATTCCGCTGCTGCTACTGCTATTTTTAGTATTGTTGTGGATTACCATCATCGGTGCAAATTATCCGTCTGCCCTGCTGCAAAGCGGTTTTGCCCATCTGCGGACCATCCTGGACAGCTGGCTTGCCGGTGCACCGGATTGGGTACAGGGGCTGCTCTTAGATGGTATGTATCAAGTGCTGACCTGGGTCATTGCGGTTATGCTGCCGCCAATGGCAATTTTCTTTCCGCTGTTTACACTATTGGAGGACTTGGGCTACCTGCCACGAGTTGCCTACCAACTTGACCCATGCTTTCGCTGTGCCGGAACCTGCGGAAAACAGTCTTTGACAATGTTTATGGGTCTGGGCTGTAATGCCGCAGGTGTCACCGGCTGCCGTATCATTGATTCCCCAAGGGAACGACTGATTGCCATCCTGACCAATGTCTGTATTCCCTGCAACGGTCGATTTCCAGCAATGATTACCATTCTGACAATATTCTTTGCGGCTTCTGTCAGCTGGGGCAGTTCGCTGGCAGCTGCCGCAGGTGTATTGCTGCTGCTGGTACTGGGAACCGGTATGACCTTGCTGCTCTCCCGGATTCTTTCCTGTACTTTATTAAAAGGAATCCCCTCTTCCTTTACACTGGAATTGCCGCCGTACCGGAAACCGCAAATCGGACGGGTGCTGGTTCGTTCCATTCTTGACCGCACCCTATTCGTTCTGGGAAGAGCCTGTGTCGTTGCCGCTCCGGCTGGCATGCTGCTTTGGGCGTTGGCAAACTGGCACCTGACAGATGGGCAAAGTGTGCTTTGCTGGCTGGCGGAACAGCTCCAACCAGTCGGTGCCGTCTTCGGATTAGACGGGGCAATCCTGCTGGCATTTGTACTTGGTTTTCCGGCAAATGAAATTGTGCTGCCGATTGTGCTGATGATTTATGCAGCAGAGGGAACACTGAACGAGGTAGGCGACCTGGCACAGCTGCACACCATTTTGCAGGAAAATGGATGGACCATACAGACCGCAATTTGTATGCTGCTGCTGATGTTATTCCACTTTCCGTGTTCCACTACGTGTCTGACCATCCGGAAAGAAACGCACAGCTGGAAATGGACGGGGCTGGCAATGCTGCTGCCAACGCTATGTGGTTTGGGACTTTGTGCGATGATACACGGGGTATGCAGTTTATTTTAATTCCTATACACAGTGCAAAAATGCAATCCTATCATTGCCGCAAGCGGAGCATACATGCCCGGGCTTGCGGCTTTTTATTTTTCTTGAAAATAACTAATATCCATATCTTGCATAGAATAACAACTGTCTCTTATACACATCTCCGAGCCCAC
>DYCW01000173.1:0-1474 GCA_019417865.1 Ruminococcus sp.
GTATAAGAGACAGTCTGTATCCATCGCCAACTGCAACGTCCGCAGATAACGGTCATAGAAATTTTTCTGCTCCGTTTCACTCGCCTGAATACGGCAGTTGCGGTAGACCGTCTCCAGCAAAGTATGGGCATTCAGCGATAAAGCATGATCCAACTGTTCCTTTAACGCCTCCTGAAGAGCGTAATTTTTCAGTTCTGCAATATTGCCAGAACAGAAATCATCAATAGAACAATAGAAAATACCACTCTTCTCCAATGCCTCTTTAATATCCTTTCCGCACTTACTATATTCAATCATAACCAGAAACTCTGCCTGTGGCAGTGAAGAAATCAACCCCCAGAAATCGGAGTCACTGGATACTAAAATGAAAGAACGAATGTCATTGGCATAAAATTCTTTACAAGCACCTGCCGTCATTTTAATATCTACCAGGGACTTGTAATCGTTGACCCGTTCTACTTCCACATGTTCTACCTCAATATTGGTAAAATGAGAGAGAAATGACCAGGCATGTGTGGTATGTACGTCATCAAATAAAATGATTTTCTTGACTTTTTGCAGCTCTTCTTGATTTAAATTCTTTAAGGTTGCATAAAGTTTATACACATCCGAGTTTTCACAATCTACAATGATTGCCGTGCGTTCGCCCTGTTCAATAAAATCATAAATGGTCGTTTTCGTGCTTTCTCCAGCATCCAATACTTTTTCATCTTCTGCAAAATAGTCACCATTCATATCATATAGAATGCTGACAAACTTCTGATCATTGAAAAGCATATTGCCACAATCCTTTGGTTGCCAGTAAATATATGCCTGATATGGATAATATTCCATATTGCCCATATACTTTGCAAATTCTGATTTTGCAACATCTGTTTTTTTATTCTTAGGCATGAGAAATAACGTGCGTAGATATTCCCATTTCAGCCAGTCCGGAAACAATTCTTTACAAGCATCAATATGCTCCTGAATCAAATTATTGAAATGTTCCATATAAAGAGAAGAACGAAAATTGACCTGTGTGACAGGAATTCCCCATTTCTCCAACTGTATAATATCATTCTTATCAAAAAATTCAATCGTCTTTAAATTTTTCAATTCAAAGCGAAGCATATCATCCACTTTTTTAAATTTGTGCAGCAGCGTCATTCGTAGCTTGCAGAGGCTGCGAATGGTACGGGCAGACTGGTGGGCATTCATTCCCTGTAAAAATCCCGGTCGTTCTGTTTCAAACTGGTTATATAGGATGGTCTTTTTTACGCCAATGAGATAAGCGACTTTTGAAACAATATCTTTTGTGTTACTTCGTTCCATAATGCATCCATTCCTTTCTGTTTTGATTTTTATTTCTGCACTCCTGCAGATACCCCGGATACTTTTTATTATATCACATTTTTTTGTCGTTGTCGATTGTTTTCAAAAAAATAAAATGCAATATTTACAAAATAAATTGACTTTTTCGGGTTCTTATGGT
>DYCW01000173.1:1484-2441 GCA_019417865.1 Ruminococcus sp.
CCATTTCTTCTGCCGATTCTAACTGAACGGGGCTTTGGATGTGGAGAAAAATGATTCCAAAAATAAAAAAAGGAGCATGTTACACTATGACAACCGCAATTACCCTTGCGATGCTGATTGTATACATTGCCATTATGATGGGCATTGGTATCTACACAGCAGGCAAAATGAAATCCGTCAATGACTTTGTGCTTGGCGGTCACAGCGTGGGGTCCTGGCTGACGGCATTTGCCTATGGAACCTCTTATTTTTCCGCCGTGGTATTCATCGGCTATGCCGGACAATTCGGCTGGAATTACGGCGTTTCCGCCACATGGATTGGCATTGGCAATGCTTTGCTGGGCAGTGCTCTGGCATGGATGGTGCTGGGACGGCGAACTCGTCTGATGAGCAATCACCTACAGGCAAAGACGATGCCGGAATTTTTTGGCGTTCGCTTTCAATCTACTGGCTTAAAGATTGCCTCTGCTTTGATTGTTTTCGTCTTTTTGATTCCCTATACCGCTTCGGTTTACAACGGGCTATCTCGTCTGTTTAACATGGCATTTCATCTGGAATCAGAAGCCTCTTACCGGATTATCATCATTGCAATGGCAATTATTACAGCGATTTATGTAATTCTGGGGGGATATGCTGCCACTGCTTTGAATGACTTTATTCAAGGCATTGTGATGCTGATTGGTATTGCAGCCGTTGTCATCTGCACTTTGCAAAATCAAGGCGGCTTTTCAGAGGCAATGCAAAAAATGGGGGACATCGAACAAGGACAATATGCTGCTTTGTTTGGACCTGACCCATTGAACTTGCTAGGGGTTGTCATTCTAACTTCTCTGGGCACCTGGGGGCTGCCGCAAATGGTACATAAATTTTATGCCATCAAGAGTACAGACGGCATTCGAAAAGGGGCAATCATCTCTACCCTTTTTGCTCTTGTGGTGGCAGGCGGTTCTTATTTCC
>DYCW01000174.1 GCA_019417865.1 Ruminococcus sp.
GACATGTAGAACATGAATCAAATTATGCATACCACCCGAACAAAAAACTTGTAGCTCAGCTTGTTTGTAGACAGCCTGATAAACATGCTCCAGGTTTTGTATCTGTTCCAATACCACATTTGGCAGTGTGGAAACGGCAATTGTGATGGTTTCTGTATTTTTGATGATGCTTTTCAGTTCTTCCTTCGTGCCCTCGGCGATTTTCTTTCCCTTATCCATGATTGCGATACGGGTACAGATTTGCTCCACTTCTTCCATATAGTGTGAAGTGTAAATGATGGTCGCCCCATCCCGATTCAATGCCTGTATGCCTTCCAAAATTTGATTCCGGCTCTGCGGGTCTACGGCAACGGTTGGTTCGTCCAGAATAATCAGTTTTGGTTTATGGGCAATGCCGCAGGCAATATTCAGACGACGCAGCAGACCGCCGGAGAGCTTTTTCGGATAGAATTTTAGAAAGTCTTCTAATCCGGTAAAGTGTACGGCATCCATGACATATTGTTTGCGGGTGGCTTTATCCCGAATGTATAGACCGCAGAAATAATCAATATTTTCATAGACGGTCAGCTCCTGTAAAACTGCAACATTTTGCATAATCACACCGATTTGCCGCTTAATGTCATAGCTGACAGGGGTCATTTCCTTGCCGAATATCTCAATGCTGCCCTTGTCAAAAGCAAGCAAAGAGAGCAGGCAGTTAATGGTGGTTGTTTTCCCAGAACCGTTTGGTCCTAGTAAACCGAAAATTTCGCCCTCCTGGATTTCCAGTGAAAAATGGTCAAGTGCAATCAGTTCTTTGTAACGCTTGACCAAATTTTCAATTTTTACAACAGTGGTTCCCATTTGATATCCTCCTTGTTTGGATGGTTTGTATTGTGTTTTTTGTTGTTGAAAATATTATACCGCTTTTTTCAGGAAAAGGGAAGTGTCAAATGTCATCAGTTGCAGTGACAAATGTCACTTTTTTGTTTCTGCTTGTACTTGCTATAGAAATGTGTTATAATAAAAAAACAGGAGGCGGACGATTATGAAACTGGATCGGCTCATCGGCATTCTTTCCATTTTACTGCAAAAAGAAAAAGTGACAGCGGCAGATTTAGCAGAAACATTTGAGGTATCTCATCGTACGATTTTACGGGATGTCGATGCCCTTTGCTGTGCAGGGATTCCGCTGGTAACTTATAAAGGAAAAGGTGGCGGAATTGCCATTATGGATGGCTATAAGCTAGATAAAACTGTTTTTTCCACCAGAGAAATGCAAGCCATTCTGGCAGGGCTGCAAAGTCTTGACAGCATTTGTGGCACGAATCGTTATCGGCAGCTGATGGAAAAACTCTCGGCGGATGCCGCCCATACTCTGTGTACAGAGAATCATATTTTAATCGACCTTTCTGCGTGGGATAAGTCGGCGGTTTCTGACAAAATAGAACAGATTCAGTCAGCGATGGAGCAGGATCACGTCATTTCTTTTACTTATTTTGCCCCCAGCGGTGATACCGTTCGTACAATAGAACCTTATCATCTGGTGTTTCAGTGGGCAAACTGGTATGTATGGGGCTATTGTAATCTGCGGCAGGATTATCGTATGTTTAAACTGACTCGTATGGTCAATCTAATCGTAACGGAGGAAAAACGGAAAAAGCGAACGGTTCCCGTCTATGTCTGCGATAAATTGCGGCATACAGAGGGGGAAATCAAAGCAGTAGTCCGGTTTGACAAATCCATAAAGTGGAGAATTATTGATGAGTTTGGTTCTGAGCAGTTGGAATTGGATGCAGATGGAAATCTTCTGCTTTCCTTTACTTGGTCAGACGAGCTGTCCTTTTATCGATATATTCTCACGTTTGGAAGTCAGGCGGAGATTATTTCGCCGAAAGCGTACAGAGAGCGATTCTGTTTGCTTTTGAAAGAGATTGCAGAGAAATATTGAGAGAATGGCAAGTAAAAAATAACGCACTTCCTATGAAATGAATAGAAAGGAGGTACTCATATGACAGCAAACCATCACATTGCCTGTGCTAAAATGACTGATTTTCCAAGTATTTATAACTTTTATAGAGATGTATGTGCTGCCCAGAATGAAACATATTGTACCTGTTGGAATATCGCAATCTATCCGCATGAGGAGGATTTGAAGAAGCATATTGAACAACAGGAAATGTATTTATATCACCAGGGTGCAGAACTTGTAGCTGCTATGGTGCTTACAGATCATGAAACAGAGGAATATCGAAATGCCACATGGAAGGTGCAAGCGGCGGATCATGAAGTGTATTTTTTACAACTTCTTGCTGTGCATCCAAAATTTCGTGGAAAGCATTTCTCCGATCAGATGATGCAGTTTATGATAGAAGCAGCACACCGAAACAACAAAAAGGCGTTGCGTCTTGCGGTTGTGAAGGGAAATCTGCCTGCGGAACGGCTGTATCAGAAGACTGGATTTCGATATATTGCAGAATATACGATTCATTATGAACTGACAGGAAAAGTAGTCTTTTATTTGTATGAAATGGATTTGACCAATGGAAAGGAGTATCCCAATGGCACTGCCTGATTTTAAGAAACTGGAACAGAATAAAACCGTTATCCCTGCATGGGCAAAATACCTAAAGGATGGCGAGTTTATCAGTTATGAGAATACTTATAAGAGCAAGATTTATTTTCATCTGTTTGACCGGTACGAATATCCCTGTGCGGAAACAGGAACGATTCGCTACTATGTCTATGACCCGATTCAACATGGTGCTGACCCGACGAAAAAATATCCTGTTTTGATGTGGCTGCATGGAGCCAGCAATTCCCTCATGGAAGAAGGCTGTATCATGTGCTGCGGTGCAGAGCAGTATGCGTCTTCGAAGTATCAGCAGGCAATGGGTGGTGCCTATCTGATCGTGCCGCTTGCCAATGAAAAACGGCTGGCAGATGGAACGATTCTCGGCACATGGTCAAAGGCATATTCTGCACCAGTCAAGGCAATTTTTGATAGGGTTTGTGCAGAACATGCTGAACATGTGGGCAAGAAATTTGTCATGGGAGCATCATCAGGCGGCTATTTCACTTGGCAGCTGCTGGAGGACTTCTGCGGATTTTTTGATGGGGCTATCCCGATTTCATCAAGTTATATTCCTTCGGATGTTGTACTAAATAAAATTTCTCAGAGTGGTACCCATCTCATCATTGCACATGGAAAGCATGATGAAATGGTAGATTTTGAAACGTACATAGTTCCTCATATAGAAGCACTTCAGCAGATGCACAATATCATCTGTTTCTTTCCGGAGTGGGTGTATAACGGTGACGGCGGTGTATCCTCCGTGTTTTATGGAATAGAGATGGGGCAGCACTGTATGATTAACTGGATACAGCACAATCTTATGTTTGATGATGGTACACCTGCGGATGAACGGTTGCCGGACGGTATCACGGGATGGATTCGGCGAATTTGCAATTCGTGAAAGGATAGAAGAGATGAGATTTTGCAGCATACATAAAAGAGAATGTGCTTTCCCTGATTGATATGAGAATTTTATTTCTGCGGGAGGATTGTAAGGATACATCGGAGGAACAGTTTTGCAAAATAGCAGAGAATTTGCCATCTTATTTTGAAAATCATATTGATAAAGATTGTTTTGCTTTCGGTGCATATGATAATGAGAAACTTGTTTCAGTTGCTTTGCTGCTGTTAATAGAAAAGCCGAGCAATCTACGCTTTGTGAATGGCAGAATCGGTGAAGTGCTGAATGTTTATACCGTTCCAGAATATCGCAGGCAGGGGATTGCAACAAGAGTCATGCAAATGCTTATGGATTTTGCAAAGGAAAATGCTTTGGATTTTGTGGAACTGAAAGCCACAAAAAATGGCTATCCACTTTATAAAAAGCTTTATTTTGTTGAGAGTCCTACCACTTATATTTCCATGAAACGTATACTTGAATGAGAAAGAAGAGATACCTATGAATATCACAAATAAACACATAGATGATGGAAAAGCATTTGATTGGGGCAGAACCTCTTCGGATTATGCGAGATTTCGTGACATTTATCCAAAAATGTTCTATGATAAAATCGTAGAACGTGGACTCTGTGTCAATGGGCAAACCGTTCTTGATATGGGAACGGGTACGGGCGTCCTGCCGAGAAATCTATACCACTATGGTGCAAAGTGGACAGGTATTGATCTTTCTGAAAACCAGATTGCACAGGCAAAAATTCTTTCGCAGGGAATGGATATTTCCTATTTTGCAATGCTAGCAGAGGAAATAGATTTCCTTGATCATACCTTTGATGTGGTGACTGCCTGTCAGTGTTTTTGGTACTTTGATCACGAGAAAATCATGCCGGCGTTGTATCGGATCTTGAAACCAAATGGCAGCATTCTTGTGTTGTATATGGCATGGCTGCCGTTTGAAGATGCAGTTGCAGAAGCAAGTGAAAAACTTGTGCTGCAATACAATCCAAGCTGGAGTGGGGCAGGTGAAACCGTGCATCCTATTTGGATTCCGGAATGCTATCATAAGAAATTTGAACTTGTACACCACGAGGAGTATCCGTTGGAGATACCGTTTACCCGTGAAAGCTGGAACGGCAGGATGAAAGCCTGTCGAGGTGTGGGAGCTTCTCTGTCGGAAACAGAAATTGCAGCATGGGAGCAGGAACATCTGAAACTTTTGCAGAAGATTGCACCGAAAATATTTACAGTCAAACATTATGCAGCGATTGCAGAGCTGAGGAAAAAATAAAATTAGCGAGCAGAAGGAATCAGGGAACAAGTAAATTTTCAAGAACAATATTTTCAATCAGAAATCAAAATCACATGATTTGCACTTCACACGAAAAGAAGAAAAAATTATGATGGGAATATGCCACACTGTTGTCGCATTTGGCATGGTATACTTATATCATCAAAAAGGAAATGAGGTATCATCATGCAATATGAAATTGTGAATCTGAATGAAAAAACGGTTGTTGGCTACGCTGCCCGTACCAGCAATCTTGCACCGGATATGGGACAGGTCATCGGCGGTCTGTGGCAGCGGTTTTATCAGCCGGATGGGTATCCCTGTATTCCAAATAAGAAAAACGACAAAGCACTTGGCATTTACACAGATTATGCCAATGCAGAACAGGCGGAGTATACCGTTCTGGTTGCCTGTGAGGTGCAGGACAGTACAGACGTGCCAGAAACTTTTATCGTGCGTACCATTCCAGCGGGAACTTATGCAAAGTTTGTGGTAAAAGGTAACATGATAACAGCGGTGGCAGATTTTTGGAAGCAGCTCTGGCAAATGCCGTTGCAGCGTTCATTTGTCTGTGATTTTGAAGAATATCAAAATGCAGACCCGGAACATGCGGAAATTCACATCTACATCGGTCTGAAATGAGGATAGGATGCTATGGATTTCAGTAAACTGACTGCCTGTGGTGGAGACTGTTCCGATTGTCTGCATTATCAGAACAAGGATTGCTGTGGATGTCGGCAGAACGGGGGAACATACGTGAAAATGTGGCAGAACGGCTGTGAAATTTGCAAGTGCTGTCAGAAACATGACGTGCAATTCTGTGGTCTTTGTAGTGCGTTTCCATGTGAATGGCTGCGAAATACCTTGACATGGGATAAAAATGGCATAGAACGGATGGGCAGACTTGCAGAAGAATACCATAGACGTAGAGAAGTATTTTTGTCTGTTTTGTCATTATTATGGAACAAAATTGGTACTCATGGCGTGATGACCCTGTCAACCAGCTTGGAAAATCGTGTTACTTCTCGTGCGATGAGCATTGTAGTAATCAATGGAATATTTTACTGCCAGACAGATGAAACTTCTCTGAAATGCCAGCAGATTCAGAAAAATTCAAATGTTGCACTTTGTCATCAGAATTTTTCTATTGAGGGAACTTGTCGTATGGTGGGAAAGCCGTATGAGAATCCGGTTTTTATCCAGTTAATGAGAGAACATTTTCCCAATGCAGTCGAAAGATGGTCGACACTTCCAACAGAATGTCTCCTTGCCATCATACCGCTGCGAATGGCGGCATGGAGTTATGAGGACGATAAGCCATATATGGAATATTGGGATTTTCAGAATCTGTCCTATTCCAAAGAGGGGAAGTGAGAAGGGTTGAGATGAAACGGGAACTTGGTATCGCAAGATGTGGACTTGCCTGTTGTCTATGTGCCGAGCATACAAACTGTAAAGGATGCCATGCAGAGGATTGTGCCAAAAAGGAATGGTGCGAAAACCGGCACTGTAGTATGGAAAAAGGACTGTCCCATTGTTTTATCTGTGTGGAGCAGACATGCCGGAAGGGGATTTTACAAAAAGAGAAACCCCATGCTTTGACTGCTTTTGCAAGAAAATATGGGGTAGATGTACTGTTAGACTGCCTGGAGAAAAATGAGAAAAATGGAATCCTTTATCATCGAACTGGTATCATTGGAGATTATGATAATAAAACAATGGAGGAAGTTTTCAATTTGTTGTTGAATGGAGCGACTGCACGAGATAGTTGACGAAACAAAAAACGCTGTATGACTGGCTTCAACCAGACTACAGCGTTTTCCCGTATTTTACTTTGTGTTCAAGCCGTTTCTGCACAGATTTTTTTCAATGCCTGTGCAAGCTGATCCGGACAGGATGTCGGTTTGCCATTGCAGCGGATATGTTCTAATTTTGCAATGACATCTTCCACTTTCATACCCTTTACTAAAGCACCAATGCCTTGTAAATTCCCGTTGCAACCTCCAACGAAGGATACGTTCTGTACAATTCCATCTTCTACCTCAATTGTAATCTGTCTGGAACAGACACCGGTGGGACGATACTGATATTGCATATTCTGCCACCTCCTTTTTTCTGATTATAGCATGTTTTGAAGGAGATTGCAAGGGATTTTTTCTTGGGGCATGGAAATTAATTTCTATATTTTGAGGAATATTTTTCCTACTTTTTTATATTTTTAATACAAAATCAAAAAATAAATATGATTTTATTGAAAGCAATTTGGAAATTTTTTCGTGTCCGCTCAATCATCCATGATACACCCAAAGAGTCCAGCCAACTCCATAGAGTAAGTTAGCCAAAAAATCCCTGT
>DYCW01000175.1 GCA_019417865.1 Ruminococcus sp.
ACCAAACATAAGCTAAAACTTCGCCGCCAACATTCAGTTCACGGGCTTTCTTGTCTGTCATGATACCCTTAGAGGTAGAAACGATCGCAATGCCCAGACCCTTTCTTACCTTCGGCATATCTGCACAGCTGGAATAAATCCGCAGACCCGGCTTAGAAACTCTGCGGAGACCGGTGATAACCGGTGCCTTGCTGTCTGTATATTTCAATGTAATTCTGATAATGCCCTGCTTGCCGTCTTCCACTACCTGAAAGCTCTTGATGTAGCCTTCGTCGAGAAGGATCTGCGTGATTGCCTTCTTGACATTGGAAGCCGGAACGTCAACGGTGGCGTGCTTTGCGGAGCTCGCATTCCGAATTCTTGTCAGAATGTCTGCTATTGTATCAGTAATCTGCATACCAATGACCTCCTTTTCGTAATGCTTCTTTTACCAGCTTGCTTTCTTAACGCCCGGAATCTTACCCTCATGTGCCAGATGTCTGAAGCAAACACGGCAAATGCCGTATTTTCTCAGATACGCATGCGGTCTGCCGCAGAGCTTGCAGCGGGTGTAAGCTCTTGTGGAGAATTTGGGAGTCTTCTGCTGCTTTAATTTCATTGCCTTCTTTGCCATGATCGTTCCTCCCTGCTTACTTAATGAACGGAGCACCGAGCAGTGTCAGCAGCTCCTTTGCTTCTTCATCGGTCTGTGCAGTGGTGATGAAGTTGATGTCCATCCCTCTAACCTTATCAATCTTATCGTATTCGATTTCCGGGAAGATCAGCTGTTCCTTCACACCAGTGGAATAGTTGCCCTTGCCGTCGAACGAATTGCCGTTGATGCCTCTGAAGTCACGAACACGTGGGAAGCTGACATTAAACAGCTTGTAAACGAATTCATACATCTTTTCGCCACGCAGGGTTACTTTTACGCCAATCGGCATCCCTTCCCGCAGCTTAAAGTTTGCAACAGATTTCTTTGCTCTGCAAACAACCGGCTTCTGTCCGGTAATAATGGACAGATCGTTCATGATTGCATCGATTACCTTTGCATTGTCCTTTGCCTCGCCAGCTGCCACATTGACAACCACCTTATCCAGCTTCGGAATCTGCATGACGTTCTTGTAACCGAATTTCTTCATCATTGCAGGAGCAACGGTGCTGTTATAATAATCTTTCAACGTAGACATATCGTTTCTCCTTTACTCAAAAGATTTGCCGCACTTCTTGCAGACACGCAGCTTCTTGTCGCCTTCTACAACATGACCGATTCTGGTCGGCTTGCCGCACTTCGGGCAAACGAGCTGTACCTTGCTGGCATACAGAGCCCCTTCGGTTTCCACGATGCCGCCGCTCTGACCCATTCTGGTCGGCTTGACATGCTTTGTGATCTTGTTGAAGCCTTCTACGATAACCTTGCCTTCCTTCGGGCTGACAGCAACGACTTTGCCTTCGAGTCTGCCCTTGGACTTATCGGTTACGTCCTTGTACTGGTAAATATCCTTACCGGTCAGCAGTACGACGGTGTCACCTGTTTTTACATGTACCTTACTCATTATGACACCTCCGAATTAAAGTACTTCCGGTGCCAAGCTCAGGATCTTCATATAATCCTTATCACGCAGCTCTCTGGCAACCGGCCCAAAGATACGAGTGCCCTTCGGGTTCTTGTCTTCCTTAATAATAACCGCAGCGTTTTCATCAAACCGAATGTAGGTGCCGTCTTCTCTCCGCAGGCCCTTTGCAGAGCGTACGATGACAGCCTTTACTACATCGCCCTTCTTTACAACGCCGCCGGGTGTTGCTTTCTTAACAGAAGCGACTACGACATCACCAATGTTGGCATACCGTCTCCGGGTACCGCCCAGCACTCTGATGCACATCAGTTCTTTCGCACCGGTGTTGTCCGCAACCTTCAAATACGTTTGCATCTGAATCACAGCGAGTTCCTCCTTTCGGAAACGTCCCTCTCAGAACGAACCGTTTTTTCTTCGTTCGTCAATTACTTAGCCTTTTCGATGATTTCCACAACACGCCATCTCTTGTCCTTGGACAGCGGACGAGTTTCCATCACTTCTACACGATCGCCAATCTTGCAGGCATTGTTTTCATCATGTGCCTTGAGGCGAACAGTTCTCTTCACAATCTTCTTGTAAAGTGGGTGTTTTACATTGTCGACGATTGCTACAACGACTGTCTTATCCATCTTGTCGCTAACCACTCTGCCGACTCTGGTTTTTCTCAAATTTCTCTCAGCCACTGTAAAGCCCTCCTCTTAGTGTTGTGCCGACTGAAGTTCCGCAGCACGGAGTGCAGTCTTAACACGGGCAATATCCTTCTTTACTGCCTTGATGCGAGCTGTATTTTCAAGCTGATTTGCAGCAAGCTGAAAGCGAAGTGCAAACAGTTCTTCCTTCAGGTCAACCAGCTTTTCATTCAGTTCATCCACCGGCATTGCTTTTACTTCTGCTGCTTTCATGCCTGCTCGCCTCCTTCAGCCTTTACAAACTTACACTTAATTGGCAGCTTATGCATCGCAAGACGCATTGCTTCTCTTGCAGTTTCTTCCGGCACGCCAGCGATTTCAAACATCACTCTGCCTGGCTTTACCACTGCTACCCAGTATTCCGGAGCACCTTTACCGGAACCCATTCTGGTGCCGGCTGGCTTCTTGGTAACTGGCTTATCTGGGAAAATTTTAATCCAAACCTGACCGCCACGCTTGATATAACGTGTCATTGCGATACGGGCTGATTCAATCTGATTAGAGGTGATCCATGCCGGCTCCAGAGCCTGCAGACCATATTCACCGTTGCTGACAGTAGAGCCTCTGTAAGCCTTACCTGTCATCCGTCCTCTGTGTACACGACGGTATTTCACTCTCTTCGGAAGCAGCATTACTGTTTACCTCCTTCTCTTTTTTCGCCACGACGGAAGCCACCGTTTCTGCGATCCCCGTTCCGGTTGTCACGACGTCTTCTGTCGTCTCTGCCGCCACGGTTGTTGTCACGGGACTTTCTCTCTACCTTTTCTCTCTGCTCAGCCGCTCTTGCAGCATCGCCCTTGAGCACTTCGCCCTTATAGATCCAAACCTTTACGCCCAGACGACCATACGTGGTATGTGCTTCTGCCGTACCATAGTCGATATCTGCACGAATGGTCTGCAGCGGGATAGTACCCTCGTGATAGCTCTCGGAGCGTGCAATTTCTGCACCGCCCAAACGACCGGAAACCTTTGTCTTGATGCCCTTTGCACCCAGACGCATGGAACGACCGATTGCCTGCTTCATGGCACGGCGGAAGGAAATTCTGTTTTCCAGATCCAGTGCAATCTTTTCTGCAACAAGCTGTGCATCCATATCCGGCTGCTTTACTTCAACGATGTTGACATAAACCTGCTTATTCATCATCTTTTCCAACTGTGTGCGAAGCTTTTCGATCTCTGCACCGCCACGGCCGATTACGATACCCGGCTTTGCACAGTGGATGTGGATTCTTACCTTATCTGCAAACCGCTCAATTTCAATCTTCGGAACACCTGCTGCATACAGATTCTTCTTAATAAACTTCCGAACGTTGAAGTCTTCTACCAGCGTATCGCCGAAGTCAGCCTTGTTCGCAAACCAGCGAGAATCCCAATCTTTAATCACACCGACACGGAGACCGTGCGGATTAACCTTCTGGCCCATATTTTAACCTCCTTGGGATTATTCTTCTTCTTTCAGAACAATGGTGATATGCGACGTTCTCTTATAAATCCGAAACGCTCTGCCCTGTGCTCTCGGCTGAATCCGCTTCATAATCGGACCCGGTGTTGCATAGCATTCGGCAACGTAAAGTGCATCCTTGTTCATACTGAAATTGTTTTCTGCATTTGCCATAGCGGACTTCAAAAGCTTTTCCAGAATCGGGCTTGCTGCTTTCGGTGTGAGGTCCAAGGTTGCCAGTGCAACATCCACCGGCTTATTTCTGATCAGATCCAGAACGATCTGTACTTTTCTCGGAGAAATGCGAGCATTTCTCAAATATGCTCTTGCTTCCATTTGAACGCCTCCTTCCAAAATTACTTCTTGCCGTTATTTGAAGTCTTCGAACCGGCATGACCCTTAAAGGTTCTGGTCGGTGCAAACTCGCCGAGCTTATGACCTACCATATCTTCTGTCACATAAACCGGAACATGCTTGCGGCCATCATGCACTGCAAAGGTATGTCCGACAAAGTCAGGGAAAATTGTGGAAGACCGGCTCCAAGTTTTGAGAACTTTCTTCTCACCGGTTTCGTTCATTGCCTGTACTCTCTTCAACAGGACTTCCTGGACAAAAGGTCCCTTTTTAATACTTCTGCTCATGAAATGCTCCTCCTTTCCCCTTACTTGCCGTTACGACGCTTTACGATATATTTATCAGAAGCCTTGTGTTTCTTTCTGGTCTTGTAACCCAGAGCCGGTTTACCCCAAGGTGTAACAGGTCCCGGACGACCAACTGGCGACTTACCTTCACCACCGCCGTGTGGGTGATCATTCGGGTTCATAACAGAACCTCTGACGGTCGGTCTCCAGCCCTTGTGCCGCATACGACCTGCTTTACCGTAGTTTACATTCTCGTGATCCACATTGGAAACCTGGCCAATGGAAGCACGGCACAGAATGGAAACCTTCCGCATTTCGCCGGACGGCAGACGAACCAGTGCAAATGCACCTTCCTTACCCATCAGCTGAGCGGTGTTGCCAGCACTTCTAACCAACTGTGCACCCTTGCCCGGGTAAAGTTCAATGGCATGAATGAACGTACCAACCGGAATATCTGCCAGTGCCAATGCACAGCCCGGCTTGATGTCAGCATCAGAACCAGAGCGAACCACATCGCCCACCTTCAGACCTTCCGGAGCGAGGATATAACGCTTTTCGCCGTCTTCATACTGTACCAGTGCAATAAATGCACTTCTGTTCGGATCGTATTCCAGTGTCAGAACCGTTGCATTCATAGCATCCTTGTTCCGCTTGAAATCAACCAAACGATACTTTCTTCTATTCCCGCCGCCTCTGTGACGAACGGTAATTCTACCATAGCTGTTACGACCCGCATTCTTCTTCAGCGGTTCCAGCAAGCTCTTTTCCGGTGCAACCTTGGACAGTCCGGAGTAATCGGTCACTGTCATCCCTCTGCGGGACGGGGTTGTCGGCTTATAGCTCTTAATAGCCATTTATTTCACTCCTCAAATGCTCATTTGCGGGAGCACGACTCCCATACTGTTCTCAGTCAACTGCCGAGATTAAAACATCCCATCAAAGAATTCAATCGAACCCTTCAGCTTCTTGCCATCCTTGCCAGTCTTTGTGGTCTCCGGATTGATGGTGATGATTGTCTTCTTATAATCTGCCTTCTTGCCAACGAAGCGGCCAACCCGCTTTGCCTTACCAGTGCAGTTTATGGTATTTACCTTGACAACCTCTACATGGAAGAGGACTTCGGCAGCCTGTGCAATTTCGATCTTGTTTGCATCCTTGGCAACCTGGAACGTGTACTTGCTTTCCTGCATGTTATCCACGCTCTGCTCGGTGATCATCGGCTTCAGAATAATATCCTGCGGTGCTTTCACTTTGCATACACCTCCTCAATTTTTGCCACAGCATCCTTGGACACGATAAACTTATCGTGGTGCAGAATGTCGTATACATTCAGTGTGTTGCAAGCAGCTGTCTTTACGCCCGGGATATTTGCTGCACTCTTTACCAGCTTTTCATCCTTTTCAGCAGTTACCAACATCGCCTTGCTGTCCACATTCAGTGCTTTCAGCATTGCAACAACTGTCTTAGTTTTATAACTATCTGCTGTCAAACCGTCCACAACAATCAGGTTGCTGTCCAGCAGTTTTGTGGAAAGTGCGGACTTCATTGCGAGTTTCCGCAGTTTCTTATTCAATCTATAACGATAATCTCTCGGCTTCGGACCAAGTGCCACACCGCCGTGTGTCCACTGTGGTGCACGGATAGAACCCTGTCTTGCATGACCGGTACCCTTCTGTCTCCATGGCTTTCTGCCGCCGCCCCGAACCTCAGAACGAGTCAGAGTAGACTGTGTACCCTGCCGCTGATTGGCAAGATAATTCACAACCATGGCATGCATTGCGGATTCATTCGGCGTAATTCCGAACACAGCATCTGCAAGCTCGATTTCCGAAACCTGCTGGCCTGTCATATCAAAAACTGAAACTTTTGCCATTTGTGTTGCCCCCTTCCTTTACGCCTTTACGCTGTCAACAATGGCAACGATGCCGCCCTTCGGGCCTGGGATCGCACCCTTGACTGCGATGAGATTGTTTTCCACATCAATCTTTACAATTTCCAGATTCTGTACTGTTACAGATTCTGCACCCATGTGACCTGGCATCCCCTTGCCCTTATAAATACGAGACGGGGAAGAACAAGCACCCATGGAACCAGCCTGTCTGTGTACCGGACCAGTACCGTGTGTTTCCTTCAGTCTGTGCTGGTTGTGCCGCTTAATCGCACCTGCAAAACCCTTACCCTTGCTGGTACCGCTGACATCCACACTGTCACCGACTGCAAATGTATCTGCCTTTACAACGCTGCCCACTTCCAAAGCATCGCTGTTTTCCAGGCGAAATTCCTTCAATGTTTTCTTTGGAGCAACGTCTGCCTTTGCAAAGTGTCCCTTCATTGGCTTGTTGAGTCTCTGCGGCTTGACATCGCCGTAGCCCATCTGTACTGCTGCATAGCCGTCATTTTTCACTGTCTTCTTCTGTACGATCACGCACGGGCCAGCTTCCACAACGGTAACCGGAATGACTTTGCCATTTTCATCAAAAATCTGTGTCATACCGATTTTTTTACCGATAATTGCCTTTTGCATTTTTGCATTTCCTCCTGTTGGTTATTGGTTGACCTTACATCAACTTGACCGGACAACATTCTTGTGTTGTCTGTTGGAACTTACTTGAGTTCCATCACGATGTCTACGCCTGCCGGAATTTCCAGCTTCTGCAGAGCCTCTGTGGTCTTCTGTGTCGGGCGGATGACATCAATCAGCCGCTTGTGTGTCCGCATTTCGAACTGTTCACGGCTGTCCTTGTACTTATGAGTTGCACGCAGAATGGTGATAATCTCCTTGTCTGTCGGGAGTGGGATCGGTCCGGATACGCTGGAACCGCTTCTCTTTGCAGCTTCTACAATCTTTGCAGCAGCAGCATCTACTGTTGCGTGCTCATAGCCCTTGATCTTGATTCTGATTTTTTCGTTGACTGCCATTTTTCTCTCGCCTCCTTGCTGGTTTGGGGGCAGCAGGATTTTTGCCACGCTGCCGGGTGTTTCCGTGCGGCAGCATATAAAAAGCTCGGAATCCGCAAACGGTATTCCGAGCTGGTTTTGACACAAATCTGTCCTTTACGCAGTATGCACCACTGCGTAAACTTTTTCACCACAGACTGTGTTATATCCTGATTCGCCCGGTTTTAAATCGGACATACTCCATGAAAATTACCCGGCATACCGCCGGCAACCTTTCACTTCATCGCATATCTATTGCAATCACGCAAAAAGTATTATAACACGTTTTCAGACAAATTGCAATAGGCAAATTCTATTTTTTTCATTTTTACTTGTAAATTTTTTATGTACGAGCAGCGGTTTCTGGCACCAACACATCCAGACCAAGCATCTCAGTATAAACAGACTTCATAATTTTGTCCGTTTCCGCTTGATAAAATGCTTCCACTGACCTCTGATTGTAGGCTCCCATCCGCTGACGCATTCTTCTGTCTTCGGAAAGTGTTTCAATGGCGTGTGCAAACCCCTCTACATCAGATGGGGCACAGGAAAATCCGGTTTCTCCGGAAAGCGAATAATCCTGAATGCCATGAACATTGGATGTCACAAGCGGCAAACCAGCCTCCATTGCCTCTAAGGCTGCCATCCCCAGTCCCTCCCGTTTGGATGGAAAACAGAAAATATCAGCCGCATGGAGCAAATCACAAATATCCTGTCGGTATCCCAAAATTCTGACACGATCAGAAAGGTGCAGACTGTGGGCAAGTTCCCGCAAGAAATCCGCTTCGCTGCCCTTTCCACATAATATATAATATAATGGGAGCTGTGGTAACCGAGCCATTGCCTGTAAAATCACACGATGATTTTTGTTGCGGTTGAGTTCCCCGACAGAAATCAACAAAATGGAATCCAGTGGCAGTTCCAGTGCTTCCCGCACCTCCTCACGGCTGCGGTTAGAAAATCGATATTTGCCGGGTTTTAATCCAATCCCGGGAATCCGGACAATTTGTTTTGCCGGCAGTTTTCTGGTCGCACGGTCATAATCTTCACTGTTAATCGTAATCAACACATCTGTTTTTTTCGCATAGTGTTTTTCTACTGGATAAAAAAACAACCAGTTCCAAAGCGGTGCACCTTTGTAAAAATGGAAGCCATGTGCCGTATAAATCACGGGAATCTGAAACGCAGCAGCAGCTTTTCTGCCATACATACCACCGACCGGCGTATGGCAGTGAATACAGTCAAACGACACTGACTTCAACAAGGCTTGCAACTGCCGATAAGCCGCACGATTTTGCCACAGGTGAAACGGACTGCGGGCAAAATCAATCTGATGACAGGTTACACCAAGTGCAGTCAGCTCATTTCGGAAAGCGGCAATTCGCTGCGGCGAGGTATTATTCCCCTGCAAAAAATTACAGGCGACATAGACATCACAGTGCAGCTTCCGGAGCATCCGGATATTTGCCATATTAAATTGATCCTGCATGGAAGCGACCGTAGAAAGCATCAAAATCCGTTTCATACGGCTGATTTCCTCCTTTTCTCTTTTCTCATATTACATTTTATTATACCATACTCTTGCATTGGAATCAACCGCCGCAGACAAAAAAATTCTATCTTCTATAAACGACGGATAATTCTTGAAATCCGGTTCATACTATTACCGCTACCAATGCCAGAAACAAAACGAAAGGGAGCCGCCAATGTGGGTACTATTTTAATAAGAGCACTAATTTTATATTTTGTTGTTATTTTCTCCGTGCGTCTGATGGGAAAACGGCAGCTTGGCGAATTGCAGCCTTCCGAACTGGTTATCACCATTCTCATCTCCAACATTGCCACTTTGCCGCTGGAGGATACGTCTATCCCTTTGTTGCCAGGCATTCTACCCATTTTATCCATGGTCTGCTTTGAAGTCATTACCTCCTGGTTCGCACTGAAGAGCCGTCGTTTGCGGCGAATCATTTGCGGAAGACCAAAAATTATCATTCGCAATGGTCAACTGGAACAGGACACCCTGCGAGAGCTTCGTTTTTCCATTGATGACCTGATGACAGCACTGCGAGGCAATCAAATTTTCTCACTGGAAGATGTGCAGTTTGCCATTGTCGAGACAACTGGCAGTGTTTCTGTCTATCTAAAAAAAGAACAGCAGCCCTTGACATTACAAGATATTGATCTGCACCCAAAAACCATTGATCCGCCTGTCACACTGATTTCAGACGGACAAATCAGTCACAACGCCTTACACAGTCTGCAAAAAGAAAATAGCTGGCTGACGGCAGAGCTACAGCGGCGGCATTTACAGGCAAAGGAGGTCTTTTTGCTGACAGCTGACCAGAATGGTATCTGCACCTGTATTCCAAAGAAAAAACGAAAAGGAGCAGCTTCTCCATGACACGATTTAAAATCAGCCTTGCCATCCTACTCCTGTTGCTGCTGCTCAGCACGGGTTCTGTGATGGCAGTACGATATGCTGGAAATACAGTACTGGATGCAGTAGAACAATTGGCTGCATCGGAAGAACCGGATGTCACACAGTGTGAACATGTGGAAGCAATTTGGGAGAAGGCAGAACCATGGCTGCTGCTGACAGTACGGCGGGATAAGGTTATGGATGCCTCCAACTGTGTCTATCGTTTAAAGCCACTGCTGGAATCCAACTGTGATGAGTTTACTGCCGAACTCAAAACCCTGCAAAGCAACCTCGAATTTCTCATGCAGGAAGATGGGCTTTCGTTTCGGATGCTGCTGTAACTGACCGTATCGCCTCCCTGTGAAACCAAAAATCGAACCGCCCACAGAATCTTCCTCTCTGTGGGCGGTTTTGCGTCTATTGATTTTTCAGACAGAAACAAACGGGCTTATTCAAATTCTCGGATCACAACTTTTGCCTTGGTGACAATGTTCTTATCGTTTTCATATGTCAGAATATTAGAGGCATGTCCGATATCCACCCAGCGGATTTCTGCAATCTCCTCCGCCTGTGGAACAAAATCATAATTTTTCGCCCTTGCAATAAAATAAACAACCGTCTTTTGGGTATCCCGTTTTGGAAAATAAGAGACTGTTTCCCGAAATGTCGGGTCAATCATGACATCAATGGCAGTTTCCTCTTTGATTTCCCGTTTTGCCGTTTCCACTTCGGTTTCCGCACCCTCTACATGTCCCTTCGGGAACGACCAATGCCCGCTGTTCACATGCTTAATCAGCAAAATTTCAATATTCCCGTGGGATTTTCGATATACAATTGCACCACAGGATTTTTCATGCATCATAAAAGCGACTCCTTTCTAAAATGATACGGTTCTCTTTTAGTATAACATAATTCTGAAAATTTGTCCATAGGCGAACGGGAATCAATTTTATTTCTTTCAAAAAGTCAACCGCCGTCCGCAAAATAAAGAATCCTGTGCAAAATAAACTTCCCTTTCATTTTTGAAAAAAATTTCTGATTTTGCATTTACGTTTCCCGAAAAATATGATACAATAGAAAAAAACAGATCAGATAGACGGTTTTCCTGCCGTCTGACAGGAGGCATTTCCTTGAATCAGATTCTTCGTCCGGATCCCTATGATCCATTCTCCAATCCCACACAGCACCGCACCTATGCATCACACTACCGTTCCATTTTGCCGCAAATCGAACTGCCCGGCTATCAAATCCCGCTTTCTCCCACGAAACAGGAACGAAAACGGATTCGGCACTATTTCAATGCCGTCGGGTTTGGTTTCTTTGCCCACTTTTTCTTTGTACAAATTGCAGCAATCCTGCTCATGCTGCTGTTTGATTTCATCTTAGGTCTTTCCGGTAATCCAATGGATCCAGATACTTATATTGAGCAGTCCTCTATGTTAATCGCACTGAACGGTCTGATTTTTCTCACTGCAAACACTGGTGTCGCCAGTATCGGCTGCCGAGCAACAAACATTCCTATCCGCAGCTTTTTCCGAACAGACCAGTTTCGCTTTTCAGACGTTGTCCCCTATTTGTTCATTGGCATTTTTATTCAGTGCATCACTGGCTATGCTGCCAGCTGGATTACCATGCTGCTGGATCAGGGCGGCATTACGGCATATGAGCCGAATATTGACTACTACGGCACAGGAACTGCGATTGCAGCAGAAATTCTGTATAGCTGCCTGATTGCCCCCATTACAGAAGAGCTGCTCTACCGTGGTTTTGCACTGAAAAATCTCTCCCGTGTCAGCCAGCACACCGGCATTCTTTTGACTGCATTCCTCTTCGGTTTGGGGCATCAAAATATTGCACAGTTTGTCCTCGCCTTTCCGCTTGGCATTTTCCTCGGTGCCATTACGGTACGGCATAACTCGATTTTGCCTGCCATCTTTGTGCACATTACAGTGAATACGGTCTCCACGATTTTTGACCTTGGCTATACCTGGATTACAGAGGAACAACTACAGTATGCCTTTGATCTCTATGGCAATCTACTCTACTTACTGATTGCACTGATCGGCGGGATTCTATTCCTACTGCACCTTAGGAAATATACACTCCCCAAAAATACGCCGGCACAAAGTCTGCGTGGGAGCAGAATGTTACTCACTTCCCCCTGGCTGTTAGCGGCAATCGCTGTAAATTTGTATATCGCAATTATCGCCATTCAGTCTGCTTCTGGCATCTGAATAACCACATATACAACATAAAAAGCTGTTATACCGTAAGGCATCAACCTGCTCGGTATAACAGCTCTTTCTTTTCTGCAATATTTTCATAGCAATGCCTGCATATCCGCCGGCAACGGTGTACCCACTGTAAAATATCGGCTGCCGTCCGCACTCGGCAGCAGCAATCGACCACAGTGCAGTGCCTGCCGATTCATGTCTGTTATGTCCCCGCCATAGAGCGTATCCCCAGCCAGCGGATGACCGATATGTGCCATATGTACCCGTATCTGATGTGTTCGCCCTGTTTCTAACTGTATTTGCAATAATGTATACTTTCCATTATGCCGCAGGGGGCGATAATGTGTCACTGCTGGTTTGCCATCTGCACGGACACAGCGAATGATAATGGATTCCCGTTCCCTTGCAATGGGAGCAGAGACGGTACCAGCTTCTTTGATCACACCCTGTACCACCGCATAATACCGCTTTTGTAGCCGGTATTGCAGTTGACTGGCTGCATAGGCACTCTTTGCAAACAAGCAAAGACCACTGGTGTTGCGGTCAAGGCGATTGACCGGACGACACGCAAGATTTGGATGGGCAGCACAAAAACAATTCCCCAGTGTATCAGTATAGTGATTTTGGGAGGGATGTACTGGCATGTCCGGTGGTTTGTTGTAAATCACAAAGTCGGCTGTTTCCAGGCAAATCGGTACTGGACAAACTGCATTTGCCACAAGCGGCGGTGCCTCCGGCAAACGCAGTTCTATTACATCCCCGTACTGTACCAGATCAATGCTGCGAAGGGGCTTGCCGTTGCACCAGAGCCCGTTTTGCCGTTTGAGCTTTGTCAGCAGCCTGCGGGATACGTTTTTTTCGTTTCTGAGAAACTGTTCCAGTGTGCAGGGCTGTGCCAGCTCCATACGCCATATCAGAATCTGTGCCACTGTATGTTCCTCCTTTTCCATTTGCGTACTGTAGCTCCTTGCAAAGTACACCAATATAAATTGTCTGCATCATCGCCAGCCTTGCCCAACAATGCGGCAGCAGCCAGAGCGGCAGGCTTTGCAGCAGCAACCTGTACCACTGCTTTCTTCTGCCATCTGTCAGCGAAAAAGCACGGCGTAAAATTGTCCTGCAAGGTGTATTCGGCTCGAGTGTCTGTAAAACTGGTGCTGCGGTCAGCACTGGTAAGAGCCAGAAAAATCCGGCTACAAATAAGACAGCCAATGTAATAAACTGCAAGGCTGCCATCAGCCACCAAATTCCATCCTGTACGCCGGTTCCCTGCTGCAAACACCAACGAACACCCCAGAGACAAAACGGCAGCGGCAACACTGCCAGCAACCGCAGACCATGCAGACAGAGGGAAAGCCGATAACAAGCAGAACGCTTCGGTACAGGCTCTGTGGTCAGACTGGCGGCAACGGCACAGTGATAGATACAGCGGCATCGTAACAGCGGCAGCAGAAAAAATCCGCCCACGGCAAAGAGCAGCCGCACAGTATACCAGGCTGTCTCCAGATGGGGCAGCAGATTCAAAAAAGTAAAACCAATTTGTACCGCAAGACAGATGGCAATCCGACAGAGTATCAGCAGAATCCCACAGCCAATCCAGCTCCAGAAATAAAAGGAAACAGGCTGGCTGGTCTGCTTGAAAATGGTTTTTGAGAAGGGATACAGCGTATGGAAGTGCATCATGAAAAGACTCCTTTCCAGTTACAGCATTTGCGGATAAAAATAGTATCCCCCATTTTTCCGGCAGCATTCCCAAAAAGTTTTAGTTCATCCGATATGGTGTCATACCCAATACCTCAAATGCACCGGAACGCTGCCAAAGGGACGCTGTTACCAGTGCATCGTAACCCTCTCCTGGTGCTGGACGCAGTTCCTTTGGATCAATCTTTGGCAGTCCAAACCCTGCAATCAAATTGGACAGGATACCAGCATGTGTAATCACAGCTGCATGTAGAATGTCTGTGTTCATCATATCCCGAATGATCTCCCGCAATGCCTTAAAAATCCGAAGCTGTACTTCCTCCAGACTCTCCCCCTTTGGCGGGCGGCAGTCGGCACCGCCTTTCAGCCATTGCAAAAAAACATCCTGTTTGACCAGTTCATCTGCTGTTTTGCCCTCAAAATCACCAAAATCCATTTCAATTAGATTGTCCACAATTTGCAGCTGTGCATCTGGAAACAAAATTTCTGCGGTTTCTGTACACCGCTGCAATGGACTGCTATATACCCTTGCCACATGGGGATATTCGTATTCATCCAGTTTGCTGTACAGTTCACTTGCCCCTTTCCGGGAGAGCGGATAGTCAGTTCTTCCGATGTAAATGCCCTTGTCATTGGCAACCGTTCTGCCATGTCGTATGAAACTAAGCCGATAACCTTTCATATCTTTTGCCCTCTTTTCTAATTTTTTTTCGTTGCCGTCATGTTTTTACGACTTTCTGACGGACTTTTTGAAAAATAGACTGTTATCTATTTACAACCTTCTTTATTTATATTATAATAATATGGTACACGCTCTTTCTCTTATCCGGCAATCTTTACCAAATGCGATTTGACAATTGCAGATAGAGATATTTCCTGCCGCTTTCCGATGGAACAGATACAGAAAAAGTCTGCTGTTCCGATGACAATATTTGCAGAAAGAACGAAACAGTATCATTATCATATCACGTTTACAGAAAAAAGAAAAGTATTTTTTGTAGATGTAAAAAATTTTTTTGTGAAACGGCACGATGCCGGTATCCGGACAGGCAAAATCTGCCGAACAGCAAAGCGATGGCAACTGCCTGCTTTTCCGCTGTTGGCTGCGGTTTGCCTTCCTGATGCACAATCGAAACAACAAAGGAGGCTATTCTATGCTCAAAAAACTCAGCGGTGTCAAACTGGCACATCACAAGAACACAGAACATTCTGCCAGTCAACCCCTGCCGCTTCCGAAACTGGTTCGGATTCCGATGAGTATGCACATCGGTGCACCCTGTACACCGCTTGTGAAAGCAAAAGACACAATCTGTGTCGGACAGAAAATCGGGGATACGGACGCTTTTATGGCAGCACCCATTCACAGCGGTGTGTCTGGTACTGTAAAAGCCATTACAGATTACCGTATGAGCAATGGCAGAACCTGCAAATGTGTGGAAATCGAAACGGACGGTCTGCAAACCGTTGCAGATTCTGTCCAACCGCCAAGCATCTCCAGCAAGGCAGATTTTCTACAGGCGATTCGAGAAAGTGGTCTGGTCGGCATGGGTGGTGCCAGCTTTCCGACCCATGTCAAGTTGGCACCGAAACAGACTGTGGACACGCTTTGCATCAATGCCGCCGAATGTGAACCGTATATTACATCCGACAACCGACAAATGGTGGAAGCCCCGGAGGAAGTCATTGACGGCATTCAGCAGGTGCTGCACTGGCTGGATATTCCACACTGTATCATTGGGATTGAATCCAATAAACCCGATGCCATCCGGATTCTGACAGAGAAAGCTGCCAGTGACAGCCGCATCCAAGTGGTTTCCCTTCCCTCCACCTATCCGCAGGGGGCAGAAAAAGTGCTGATTTATCACACACTCGGCAGAGTGGTACAGGAAGGACAGCTGCCGGCAGATCAAGGTGTAATCGTCATGAATGTTTCTTCTGTTGCCTTTGTCAGCCGATATCTGAAAACAGGTATGCCAATGGTACAACGAATGGTAACGGTAGACGGCGACTGTATCGGCAATCCCTGCAATGT
>DYCW01000176.1 GCA_019417865.1 Ruminococcus sp.
TTGTTAGCTACTCCGCAGAATTCAAAATGAGCTGAAAAATGATTCATAATTGCTGTAAGAAGTAGATAATATTTTTTCTATTTTGATAAAAAATTTGTGCAGATATACAATTTTACAGAAAAAGCAGCATTTGGACTTGATTTTTCCGAAAAAGTTGTTATAATAAGATTAGCACTCAAGAAAAAGGAGTGCTAACACAAGCAGCACACAAGTGATAAACTATAAAAACTTATGGGAGGAAGAGCGTTATGTTGAAACCGTTGGCAGATGGAGTGATTGTCAAGTTTGAAGAGGAAAAGGAAGAAAAGACCGCAGGCGGTCTGCTTTTGAGTGCAAAGGCAGCTTCCAGCAGCTATGCAACAGCCGCTGTTGTTGCATGCGGTACAGGAAAGTACGCTTCCACCGGTACGCTGATTCCGATGGCAGTGAAAGTCGGCGACAAGGTATTATTGAGCAAGACGGCTGGTCAAAAGATCAAGGAAAACGGTGAAGAGCTGACTGTTGTTTATGAAAGCGAAATCATCGCTGTTGTAGAATAAGTACATCAAAAGGCAATTGAGAAAAGGAGTGCAGAATCATGGCAAAAGAAATTAAATACAATGCAGAGGCAAGAGACGCAATTGTTGCTGGTATTGATAAGCTGGCAGATACTGTAAAGATCACCCTCGGTCCGAAGGGCAGAAATGTGGTATTGGATAAGGAATTTGGTGCACCGCTGGTAACCAACGACGGTGTGACCATTGCAAAGGACATCGAATTGGAAGATGCCTTTGAGAATATGGGTGCACAGCTGGTAAGAGAAGTTGCTACTAAGACCAACGATGCAGCTGGTGACGGTACTACCACTGCAACCGTTCTGGCACAGGCAATCATTCACGAAGGTCTGAAGAATATTGCAGCAGGTGCGAACCCGATGGTACTCCGCAAGGGTATCGCAAAGGCTGTTGACGCAGCAGTGGATACCATTCAGGAAAACTCCAAGGCTGTCAACGGTTCAGAGGATATTGCAAGAGTGGCTACGATTTCTTCCGCAGATGAAAATGTCGGCAAGCTGATTGCAGAGGCAATGGAAAAGGTAACAACAGATGGCGTGATCACCATCGAAGAGGGCAAGACGGCAGATACCTACAGCGAAGTGGTAGAAGGTATGCAGTTTGACCGTGGTTATCTGTCTCCATATATGATTACCGACCGGGAAAAGATGAAGGTCGTTTATGATGACGCTCTGGTCTTCCTGACGGACAGAACCATCAGCAACATTCAGGAAATCCTGCCGTTGCTGGAACAGATTGTACAGATGGGCAAGAAGCTGCTGATCATTGCAGAGGACATTGAAGGCGAAGCACTGACTACGATTATCCTGAACAACTTGCGTGGTACTTTCAAGTGTGCAGCCGTAAAGGCACCGGGCTTTGGTGACAGAAGAAAGGAAATGCTGCAGGATATTGCCATCCTGACCGGCGGTACTGTTATCTCCAAGGATCTGGATATGGAACTGAAGGATGCAACCATTGATATGCTGGGTCATGTCAGCCAGGCAGTAATTGACAAGGAAAACACCATTCTGGTCGGCGGTGCTGGCGAGAAGGAAGCCATTGCAGAACGGATTCAGGAAATCAAGAATCAGATTGCTGTTTCCACTTCTGACTTTGACAAGGAAAAGATGCAGGAGCGGATTGGCAAGCTGTCCGGCGGTGTGGCTGTGATCCATGTTGGTGCAGCAACCGAAGTAGAAATGAAGGAAAAGAAGCTGCGGATTGAAGACGCTCTGTCTGCAACCAAGGCAGCAGTAGAAGAGGGTATCGTAGCAGGCGGTGGTACTGCTCTGATTAACGCAATCCCGACCATTGAAAAGTTGATTCCGTCTCTGGAAGGTGATGAGAAGACCGGTGCGAAGATCATTCTGCGTGCACTGGAAGCACCGCTCCGTCAGATTGCAGCGAATGCAGGGCTGGAAGGCAGCGTCATCATTGACAAGATTCGGAGAAGCCGCAAGGTTGGCTACGGCTTTGATGCATACACAGAAACTTACTGCGATATGCTGAGCAGCGGTATTGTAGATCCGACTAAGGTAACAAGAAGTGCATTGCAGAATGCAGCATCCATTGCTTCTATGGTACTGACTACAGAGAGTGCCGTTGCAACAATTAAGAAGGATGAACCGGCACCGGCTGCACCGGCAGGCGGCATGGGCGGCATGTATTAATTCCTGTGAGGAAATTTTCTCATAAAATATAAGGAGAGCGGCAGCGTGATGAATTACGCTGCCGCTTTTCTTTTTTATAAAAGTAAGTTTGATTCACGGAACAATGTAGCGTTTCGTCAGCAAAATTTACAATTGGCAACAGTGCCATACATTTTTCATCGCTCAAACATTCTGTTCCAAAATCACCCGATACCCATCCATCCATGGCTTCACATGTGCCGGATGCTGCTCTGCATAGGCAAACATCGTCTCTGCAAGCCCTTCCTGTAAGAACGCCTGTAACTGTGCATCCGAATACGATTGCATGCCGTTGCACAGCTCCGAAATGGCAATTCCGACCTTTCCGTTTTTTGTTCGCATCAGTCGAAACGGCCAGACCTTGCAATCAAACGGCTTTTCTTGGTCTGACAAACCACAACCATGCCCTGTCAACATGGGACAGGCAAATAGTTCCTCCCCTTTTAAAGCTGGTGCTGCAAAGGTACATTCCGTTCCAAATGGTGTAAATTCCGTATCTGGCTTTATCTGCTTGACAGCTTTCACTGTTTCCGGCGGTAATACGGGCAGTTCCCAAATATCACTGGCATCAAACTGACAGCACAGACGACAGGCAGCACAGGTGCTGCGAGATAACATTTTTGTCAGCATATCAGGATTCCCCCTGAAACTTTTTTGCGGCAGCCGCAATCATATCGTCCAGATCGCCAGCTTTCAGTTTCTCTGCCAGACCGCTTTTTTTCAAAAGGGCTTCGATTTTTTCACGGGATTCCTCATTTTTTACCATGTTCTCGATGGTATCCCGAATCTTGTCGTCATTGTCTGCAATCAAATCCGTTAACTGATTCTTTAACGTTCCAAGCATATGAACGGACTCCTTTTCTATTTTAAAATTTGCCGCTTCAACAAAATCAAATCCAAAACCTGTACAGCATGGTCTCCGTTCATATCGCTGACTTGTCCCTGTTGCAGCGTGAGCGACTGCTTCCGCAGTAGATATTTCTGAAGCATTACCACATCTGCCATGCTAACTGTCCCATCCAGATTTACATCTCCGGTTTCCCAAACAAGGGCTTCTCCCAGACTATGAAAACGAAGTCCATACTTTTCTGCATATGCCTG
>DYCW01000177.1 GCA_019417865.1 Ruminococcus sp.
ATACGATTAAGATCTCTGTGAAATCGGAAAAATAGATAAATAAATACACGACAAAAGCTGTTTTTTGTTATTATAGCACAAGTTTTTACTAATGTCAATATAAAGAGACATATTTTTTTAAAACGTATCGAAATCGTAAATTTCCAAAGTAAATTCCACTGTGAAATTTATTTTGAGAATTTACGGTTTCTTCTTTGTGTTTGCGTGCTTGATACATCCGAATTCTGCCATAATCAGCGTTTCCTTCCTCACAGCGTGTTGACTGGTATCTGCAGCTCCTCCGCTGCTTTTGCCGATCCGATCTGTTTCGCAAGCTTTACTGCCTGCACTTTATATTCCTTTTCATATTCTCGGTTTTCTGACATCTTTTTACCCTCCGTTTTCTCTTTTTTCCTATTTTATTTCTTTGACCTTAAGGTGTCAAGTTTTATTGTACAACATCATTTCCAGTTGCAAAAAGGGTTGACAATCCAATGCCCCTATGCTATACTGTGGGTGTGGCAGTTCGACTACAACACCCAGAAAATAGAAAACAGAGAGGAATTGGAATATGCGAACATCAAAGAAAATAATTGCATTGGTTGCCGCCATTGTCCTGATCGGGGCAGTCAGCGGCGGGATCTGGATGCATCACCGCAAGACAACAGAGGCAGAATCCACCGCAGCAGTCTATGTCAGCACGGTTGCAGAGCAAAACGCTGCCAATCCGGACTTGACTACCTTGTGTTATGGCGGTGTCACAGAGGCACAGGAAACCAAGGAGGTCAAAGCGGATACGTCAAAAACCATTGCTGAGATCTATGTCAAAGAGGGCGACACGGTAAAAAAAGGAACACCGTTGTTCCTGTATGACGTTGCCTCGATGCAGTTGGATCTAGAACAGGGACAAATTGAGGTCGAACAGCTGAACAATGAAATCGCCTCATATCAGGAACAGATCCAACAGCTGGAATCAGAAAAGGCAAATGCCGATGCTGACCAGCAGCTTTCCTATACGACGCAGATTCAATCCCTGCAAACCAGTATCGACAAGGCACAATATGACATCAAGGTGAAAAATATCGCCCTGCAAAAACAGCAGAATGCCATTGACAATGCAGAGGTGACTACCGAAATGGACGGCATTGTCAAGACGGTCAAAACACCGGAAGCCATGCAGGCAGATGGAACAGATGTCATTATGACGATCACTGCCAGCGGAAACTATCGCATCAAGGGCACGCTCAGAGAACAGCAACTCGGTATGGTATCCACCGGACAGAAAATGGTCATTCGTTCCCGTGTCAATCCGGAACAGTACTGGACAGGAACCGTAACGGAGATCGGCACAGAGGCAGAGAAAAATTCCAACAACGATATGATGTATGGCAGCAGTTCTTCGGACAATACTGCCTCGAAATATGCATTCTATATCAAGCTGGACAAGGCGGACGGGTTACTGATCGGACAACACGTTCTCATTGAACCGGATGTCGGACAGAACAGCGGACATACGGGCATCTGGCTCTATCAGGATTATCTCGTACAAGACGGCGACAAAAACTATGTCTGGGTATCGAACGACAAACACGAACTGGAGAAGAAACTCGTTACCATCGGCGATACCGATGACGATTACGGCATTGTAGAATTGAAAGACGGTCTTTCCGAAACAGACTTGATCGCCTATCCGGCAGATGACTACAAGGAAGGCATGAAAACCACCACCAATGCCAACACCGTTTCTGATGGTGAAACAGATGGCGATTTTTCAGAGGAAGAACCAATGGAAGAGCCGGCATATGATCAAGAACCCATGCCGGAAGAAACCGAAGCAGTCGCTGCGGAAGATGCAGCAGCAGGCAGGTGATGCCGTATGTTGAAACTCGAACACATCGAAAAAGCTTACCAGCAGGGCAAAAATACCGTTCCCGTTTTGCATGATATTACGTTTCACGTTGCCCATGGGGAATTTGTTGCCATTATGGGGCCGTCTGGTTCTGGAAAATCCACCCTCATGAACCTCATCGGTCTGCTGGATACCCCGACCAGCGGCTCGTATTTCTTCGACGGAACGGAAGTCAGCCGTTGTTCAGAAAATATGCTTTCGCAGATCCGCAACGAAAAGATCGGCTTTGTCTTTCAGAATTTCAACCTGCTCCCCCGACAATCTGCTCTGGAAAATGCTGCCCTGCCGTTGCTCTACGCTGGCGTAAAGCCAAAAGTCAGACGGGAACGGGCAAAAGTTGCACTGGAAAAAGTCGGGCTTGCCGACCGTGTTTCTTTTCTCCCGACGCAGTTATCCGGCGGACAAAAACAGCGGGTCGCCATTGCACGGGCAATGATCAATCACCCGAAGTTACTGCTTGCAGATGAACCAACTGGTGCATTGGACACGGCTTCCGGCGAACAGGTCATGGAGTTGTTCCACGAACTGCACAAAACCGGCGTTACCATTGTCATGATCACGCATGAACTGGAAATCGCACAACACGCAGAACGCATTCTCACCATTCGAGATGGCAGACTGGGAGAGGAGAAGGTCGGATGAAACGGAAAAAAATACTTGCGATCAGCATCGCTTGCGTGCTGCTGGTTGGCGGCGGCAGTGTTGGCGGAGCGGTCTATTATAAAAAGTCCAAAAATGAAAAACGGGTCGTTAATGTCACGCCAGTGGTCAATATGATGGGCTACGATTACGGCAGTGAGAAAACCATTGACGGAACGGTCATCACCGGCAGCAAACAAAATATCATGCTGGAAAAAAATCAAGTCGTGCAGTCTGTTCTGGTCAAAAAGGGCGACAAAGTAAAAGTGGGAACACCGCTGATTGCCTATGATACAACTGCTCTGAAATTAGCCGTACAGGAGAAAAAGAATGCGGTCGATGCAGCAGAAGACGACTTGCGACAGGCAAGAAAAGAATTGGAACGCCTGCAATCCCTGCACCCGGCAGAAGACCAAGCGTATGACGTGATAGACGACTATGAACCGGAAGAACCCGATTTGGAAGAAGAACCTACAGAAGGTGAAGTCGTTGCTCCTGTCTTTCCAACCACAGAACCCGCTACAACAGACGAAACCAAACCGACTGATGAAACTTCCGATCCAGAAACAACCGATGCGACCGAAGAGCCGACCGAAGAACCAACACAGCCCGATGACGGACACCTGCACAGCATTGTGGATGATGCCTCCACAGGAGATGGTTCTATGGAAAATCCCTATGATTTTTACTGCGAATCTGATACGATCGTTGGAGCAGACCTGCTCCTGGAATTGCAACAGAGCAACAGTTATGCTCGCTTTATCGTACCGGAAAACGGATACCGCTGGTTGATCCAAGGGTCTGCCCTGCCGGAAACTCTGACCGACTGGGCAGTCAATCAGGGCATTTCTGTTGCAGAAGATGGCATGGTATCTGTAGATTTCAAGCAGGTTTCTTTCGGTATTTTCCAAATGCAGGGAACGGGCGGCAGCAGTTCCGCAGACGACTGGGGCTTTGACGACGATGTCGACTTCGGAGATGACGACTGGTCGGACGGCGATTCCGATGGAACATCAGAAGATTATATGTACTCTGCACAGGAATTGTCTAACCTGATCCAAAAACAGCAATCCAAGATCAAAACGCTGGAGTTCACCAAAAAATCCGCCGATCTGGACTATGAAGTTGCCCAGAAAAAACAGGATGACGGCATGGAATGCAGTCTGATCGATGGCGTTGTCACGGAAATTCACAGCGACCTCACCGAAAAAGAAGCGGAAACAAAACCATATTTGGTCATTCAAGGTTCTGGTGGCTTACAGGTAAAGGGAACGATCAGTGAATGGAATCTGAATCAGCTGCAAGTCGGCACGGAAATTCAGGCGATGTCCTACGATACCGGCGACAGCTTTTCCGTGACGGTCACCGAAGTGGACGATATTCCGGAAACAGATGGCAACGTCCCCTATGATGAAAACCCCAGTAGCAGTGTTTACACGTTCCAAGCAGAAACCAGCGAACAACATGACATTGCTGTGGGCAGCTGGCTTTCGCTTTCGTTGCAGGAGGCAGCTGACACCAGCACGTTCTATTTGCCACTGCAATATGTCCGCAAGGAAAACGGGCAGTATTATGTCATGAAGGCGAATGACCAGAACCGACTGGAAAAACAGTGGATTCAAACGGGAAAAATTCGGTATGGTTCTGAAATCGAGATCAAGAGCGGGGTTGCAGAAACCGACCGTCTCTGTTTCCCGTATGGAAAAGATGTCAAAGAAGGCGTTCGCACCAAAGACACGGACGAAGTACAGTGGTAAGGAGGGCAAATCATGCTGGAAAATATTCGATTATCCATTCAGGGCATTTTTGCCCATAAAATTCGTTCTATTCTGACAATGCTGGGCATTATCATCGGCATTGCTGCTATTATTGCGATCGTTTCCACCATTCGGGGAACGAACGAACAGATCAAAAGCAACCTGGTCGGGTCTGGGAACCGTACCGTTACCGTTTCACTCTATCAGGGAGAATATGAACTGGATCTGCAATATCAGGAACTTCCATCCGAAATTCCTGTGATCTCCGATCAGGTAAAGGCACAGCTGTCCGCCATGGAAAACGTTTCGGCTGTTTCCCTGTATCGGACAAGAAGCTACTGCGATTCCATTTTCTATCAGAATACCAAACTGGAGGGCGGTTCTGTCTGGGGAATCGATGCCGATTACTTTCAGACTGCCGGTTATCATGTGCAATCCGGCAAGGGTTTCTGGGATGCTGACTATACCAACGGCAACAATGTTGCCATCTTAGACGAAGACGCTGCACAGAGCTTGTTCGCCGGTGTGAACCCCGTTGGCTCTGTTATCGACATTAACGGGATGCCGTTCAAAGTCATTGGGACAGTCGTTCAGAGCAGTACCTTTGAACCCGTCATTCAGTCCATTAATGATTATCATCTATATGCAAACAGTACGGTCGGCAAAGTCTTTTTGCCGGAAACCGCCTGGCCAACGGTATTTCAATATGACGAACCGCAAAACTGCCTGCTGAAAGCAACGGAAACCGATGCAATGACAACCGTCGGCAAACAGGCAGCGGATATCCTGAACGGCAGAATTTCCGTTTCCGGAACGGGCGAAACCATTCAATATAAGAGCAGAGATCTTCTGGAACAGGTAAAATCATTGCAGGAACTCAGCAGTTCCACCAACACGATGTTGATCTATATTGCTGGTATTTCGCTGTTGGTCGGCGGAATCGGCGTTATGAATATCATGTTGGTATCCGTAACAGAACGAACCCGTGAGATCGGCTTGAAAAAAGCACTCGGAGCAAAGAAACGGAATATTCTGTTCCAGTTCCTGACAGAGGCAGCGGTATTGACCAGTGTCGGCGGTCTGTTGGGGGTAATTGCAGGGATCGGCTTGTCCCGCATCATTGCGAAACTGGCAGAAGTTCCGGTCGCTATCAGTCCGGCTGCTGCCATCATTGCTGTTCTATTCTCTATGGTAGTTGGTATTTTGTTTGGTTGGATTCCTTCCGTAAAGGCAGCCAACCTGAACCCGATCGATGCCCTGCGATACGAATAAAAAAGATGCTTTCATCGAAAAAGCGGATCACTGAACAATCAGTGACCCGCTCTTTTGATCCGCTCGAACACCAACAATTGTGGGATAGCGATATAAGGCTTTTTCAAA
>DYCW01000178.1 GCA_019417865.1 Ruminococcus sp.
AGATCGGATTCACACGGCAAGAGCATGGTACACGGATAATCTTAACGTCTGCCGGCAAGAACCGTATTGGACAAAGACCATTATGGTATGAAAAAAGTAAAGGAACGGGTGCTGGAGAGCATTGCCATTCATTCGATGCTTCCGGATGTCACTGGACAAATTCTCTGTCTGGTCGGTCCGCCCGGCGTTGGAAAAACTTCTATCGGAAAATCCATTGCTAAGGCACTTGGCAGAAATTACGAACGGGTTTCGCTGGGGGGAGTCAGGGATGAATCTGATATTCGTGGTCACAGAAAAACTTATGTGGGTGCTATGCCGGGACGGATTATGGATGCTATGACAAGAGCAAAGTCCAAAAATCCGTTGATTCTACTGGACGAAATTGATAAGATGAGCAACGATTTTCGAGGCGATCCATCTGCTGCCATGTTGGAAGTACTGGACAGTGAGCAAAACAAAGCCTTTCGGGATCACTATATTGAGGTGCCTTTTGATCTCAGCAAGACGCTGTTCATTGCCACAGCCAATACACTGGATACGATTCCAGCACCGCTTTTGGATCGTATGGAAGTTATTGAACTGGGCAGCTACAATCGAGAAGAAAAGTTTCAGATTGCCAAGTGTCACCTGCTTAGCAAGCAGATGAAAAAGCATGGACTGAAGGGAACGCAGTTCAAGGTACAAGATGCAGTATTATATGCACTGATTGACGACTATACCAGAGAAGCCGGCGTGCGGGAACTGGAGCGGATGATTGCTGCTCTCTGTCGAAAAGCAGTCAAAGAAATTGTAGCTGGTAACTGCAAACGTGTGACTGTGACAGCGGACAACCTTACTACTTATCTTGGACATAAGAAATATTTGTCGGATGAACAGAACCAGCAGGATACAGTTGGCATTGTAAATGGTCTGGCATGGACATCTGTCGGCGGTGTTTTGATGCCATTGGAAACACTGGTATTGAACGGAAAAGGTATGATTGAACTGACCGGATCGCTCGGCGATGTTATGAAGGAAAGTGCAAAAATTGCAGTCAGTTATGTGCGGAGTATTGCAAAGCAGTATCATATTCCAGAGGATTTCTATCTAAAAAATGACTTGCATATCCATGCACCGGAGGGTGCTGTGCCGAAGGATGGTCCATCTGCCGGTGTCACAATGGTAACGGCAATTGTCTCTGCCCTGTCCGGTATTCCTGTCCGGCATGATGTTGCAATGACAGGAGAAATTACACTGCATGGGAAGGTATTGCCCATCGGCGGTCTGCCCGAAAAGGCAATGGCAGCCTATAAGGCTGGTCTAAAAACAGTCATTATTCCCAAACGGAATGAACCGGATTTGGCGGATGTGGATGAGACTGTGAGAAATGCCATTCATTTTGTAACAGCAGAAACATTGGAAACGGTACTGAAAACTGCATTGGTTTCTGTACCGGAACCGGTACAGCTGGAACAGGAACAGCCAGAAGTGCAGGAAGAACAGCCGCCGTTTTTGCATGGTACCGCAGACAGTATTCCGCCGGAATCGAAGACATTAATTCCGGTTTGACAGAAGGAAACGGAGGATTCATGAATTTTCAACAGGCAACATTTCAGGCATCCTATGGTACTTTTTCACAGCTGCCGCCTTGCAGCGGTATGGAGATTGCGTTTGCAGGGCGTTCCAATGTCGGAAAATCCACATTGTTAAATAAGATTTTTAACCGTAAGGCACTGGCGAGAGTCAGTGCCGTTCCGGGAAAGACAGCGACCATCAATTTTTATCGTATTGCACCAGTAACATTTGTAGATCTGCCGGGGTATGGCTATGCAAAAGTGGCAAAAACAGAAAAACGACGTTGGGCAGAATTAATTGACGGTTATCTAGAATCGGATCGAGATATCCGATTGATTTTCTTGCTGCTGGATATGCGGCATGCTCCGTCAAAAGACGATTTGCAGATGATTGATTATCTGGTTGCACGGGAAATACCGTTTGTAATTATTTTGACAAAAGCAGATAAGCTGAACCAGTCGCAGCGGAAAGCTAGAATGGCAGCATTTGCAGAGGAAATTCCCTATTTTGACGAGATTCATATCATTCCGTTTTCCTCTATGACAAGAGAAGGTGTAGAGGCAATACGAGAAGTGATTACGGAGCTGGCGGAAGCAGAAGAAAGCAACTGAAAAGCAGGCTTTTAATGACAGATGCACATTGCGGATACAGAAATAGTAGATGTGCTTATATAGAAAACTGCAGGGTTTGCAGGAAAGGAAGTAAAATATGTTTGTATCAGAGGATTTACAGGTGAATGAACAGGGACATTTGACCATCGGCGGCGTGGATACCGTCTCTCTTGCTAAGCAATATGGTACACCATTGTATGTGATGGATGAGGATTTGATTCGTAAGCACTGCCGTGCGTTCCAGCAGAGTATAGACCGATTTTATCAGGGAAAAGGTTTGGTTTGCTATGCCAGCAAGGCATTTTCCTGTAAAGCCATTTATCGGGTCATGCAGCAGGAAGGCATGGGCATTGATGTTGTTTCTGGTGGTGAACTATATACTGCGATGCAAACTGGCTTTGACAGCAGTAAAATCTGTTTTCATGGAAATAATAAGACAGTAGAAGAACTACAGATGGCACTGGATTATCAGGTAGGACGTATCATTGTTGATAATATTTATGAGCTGCATCAGTTGGAACAGATGTGTCAGGAGCAGGGTAAGACCGCACGGATTATGTTCCGAATTAAACCAGGTGTAGATGCACACACGCATAACTTTATTCGCACTGGACAGATTGACAGCAAGTTTGGCTTTGCATTGGAAACCGGTGAGGCAATGGAAGCAGTAAAAGAAGCATTGCAGTGCAAGAGTCTGCACCTATGTGGTCTGCATTGTCACATTGGTTCTCAGATTCTAGATACCAACGGTTTTGAAGCCGCAGCAGAAGTGATGATGCAGTTTATTGCCACCATTCAGAAAGAACTGCATGTGACCATAGAAGAACTGAATTTGGGGGGCGGTTTCGGCATCTGCTATACAGAGCAGGATGACCCAATTCCGTATGAAGAGTATATGGAAGCCGTTTCTAAGGTGATTCATCGTTGCAGTGAGGAATACCAAATTCCGCAGCCGTTTATCTTAATTGAGCCAGGGCGTTCTATTGTTGCACCAGCTGGCATTACACTGTATACAGTGGGTGGCAAAAAGGTTATTCCGAACATTCGTACCTATGTTTCTATTGATGGCGGTATGTGTGACAACCCTCGTTACATTCTGTACCAGTCTGCCTATGATGCACTGGTTGCCAACAAGGCAGACCAGCCTAAAGATACCGAAGTAACCATTGCTGGGAAGTGCTGCGAAAGTGGTGACCTGATTGGCGAGGGGATGCCATTGCAAAATTGTGAACCGGGTGATATTATTGCCGTTTGTGCAACTGGTGCCTATAACTATTCCATGTCCTCCAACTATAACCGTCTGCAAAAGCCAGCAGTGGTATTTGTCAAAGATGGCACTTCTCGCATTGTAGTAAAGCGAGAAACGCTGGAAGACCTGGTGCGTAACGATTGCGAATAATTGATCGTTGCGGACAAATAGAAAGGACATGAACCGTATGAAGGATGCACAACAGGAACAGGATTTGCAGGCACTGGCAAAAGCGTTTCTGCTTCTGCAAACAGAAACAGAGTGCATTGCATTTTTAAAGGATATCTGTACCTATCAGGAACTACGTGCACTGTCACAACGACTACACGTTGCAAAACTGCTGCATCAACAGCATGTATTTCATGAGATTGTGCAGGAAACCGGTGCCAGCACTGCAACTATCAGCCGTGTCAACCGTACCTTGCGGGACAGTACGGGTGGCTATCAAGCAGTATTAGATCGACTTGAACCTGGGGCAGAAATAGAATAAAAAAATCATGATAAAAGAAAACTCCTGTTTTATTTCAATGGAATAAACGGGAGTTTTTTGTACATTGTATAGAAAACAGGGGTTGCCTGTTTACCTCTAAAT
>DYCW01000179.1:0-3375 GCA_019417865.1 Ruminococcus sp.
CTATATTCTTGCATCCGCATCTCCCCGCCGAAAAGAACTGTTCCGTAACATCACAGAGGATTTTACAGTACAGCCCGCAGATGTAGAGGAAACCATTCCACCGGACATGCTTCCAGAAGATGTTGCAGCGTACCTCTCTCATATCAAAGCGGAAGCTGTTTCCCAAAACAATCCAAACGCCATTGTCATTGGCTGTGATACGATTGTCCTGCTGGGCGATCAGCTGCTCGGCAAACCGCATTCTCCGGAAGAGGCGAAAAACATGCTGCAAGCCCTCTCTGGAAAAACCCATCAGGTCATCACTGGAACAACTGTCACAGATGGCAGCCGTACTGTGACCTTTTCCTCTGAAACATCAGTAACATTTTATCCGCTGTCTGAAGCGGAAATTGATGCATATCTCGAAACAGGAGAACCGTTTGACAAAGCTGGTGCCTACGGCATTCAGGGCAAGGGCTCATTGTTGATCCATGGCATACAGGGCGACTATTTTACAGTAATGGGACTGCCCGTTGCCAGATTATCACGGGTTTTACGGCAATTTACTGAAAATTTTGAAAAGGAGACAGCAACACCTCATGAATAAAAAAGACCTGCGGGAACTTCGGAAAAACTTTTCCGAATCAAGCGATCTCTTTACAATGAATCATATTGTGACAGCGTTTGTCGATGCGGAAAAGAACATCCGCTGTCAGAGCAGCCGTGCTTATCACGATATTCCAGAAGAAGAGACAGACTGTTACTGGAATACACTAAAACGGGTACTTTCTGGCACGCTCGGAAAAGGATTGCTGGAATATGCATTCCCAAACGAAGCATATGAAGAAGGGGCACCGCAATTTCTACTGCATCAGGCACTGAACACCAAGCTGGAAGAAGAAAGTGCGGTTTCCCTCCTACTGGATCAAATTGCAAACCAGATGGAATATGTTTCTACTTATGCTATTCTACTGGCACACTGCACCTATACTGTTTTTAATAAGACAAAAAGCGATGACATCAATCCCTATGACAGTCTGGATTATTCGTTCCTTGTGGCGGCGGTCTGCCCGGTGGAAGTTCGCATTGACGGTCTGATTTACAACGAAGCAGAAAATGAAATCACTCGGAAAGACGAATACGACCGCATTGTGGCAGAAGTACCGTCAGACGGCTTTCTCTATCCAACTTTCACAGGAAGAGGACCAGATGTCAACCATGTGCTGTACTATGCACGCAAACCGAAAGACATAAATGTCAGCCTGATTGAACAGGTACTTGGATGCAAGTTCACCTGTACTGCACAGGAGGAAAAAGAACAGTTTCAGACCATGATGCAAGAAATTGTCGGTGAGGAACTGAGCTATGAAACGATTACTGCCATCAACCAGCGAATTCAGGATATTGCAGAAGAAACCCAGCTGGATGTAGATATACCAGTAATTGACGACATTCAAATGCGGGACATTCTGCTGGATTCCGGTGTGAGTCAGGAAAAAGCAGAGGAGATGCAGAACGTCTATCGAGAGAAAGTGCAGAACCATCCGCTTTCTGCCTGCAATCTGGCAGAAAAGAAAACGGTCATCACTGCTCCCGGCATTACAGTTCAAATTAAAAAGGATGCCACTGGCAATGTCCACACGCAAAATATTGACGGGCACCGTTATCTGATGATCGATTTAGATGATCCGAATATTGAGGTCAATGGACTGGCGGTACAAATTGCAGAAGCCAACCTGCCGCAGACAGAAGAAGCACTGCTGGAACGGCTTGCGGAAAAAGAAACAGCTGTGGAAGAACCAGAAGAAACTGCTGCTTCAGAAACAGAACTGTCAGCAGCAGACACAGAAGATACCCAGCTGGAATCTGCAACAGATGCCATACCGGATGAAAATCTACCTTCAGAAGAAGACTTTTTACAGGCAGCCGGTATCGCAGATGACACACATTCTGACAGTACCCCTTTTTAAACGGCTCTGCCGACCTGCTCCGTCAAAAGCGGCGGCGGCAGGTCGGCTTTTTCATTTATGAAGAAAACATTGTTTTTTCCGAAAAAGTCAAAAATCAGATTGACATTTTTCAAGGAATCCGTTACAATAGAAGAAGAATCATTTTATTTTTTCATCAGAAAGGAGCATTCTATGAATATTGCAGTTGCACAGTCCGGCGGTCCGACCTGTGCCATCAACGCATCTCTGGTCGGTGTCTTCAGTGAAGCACTCAAAGAACCTGCTATTGATGCCATTTTTGGCTCTATCAACGGCATTGAGGGCATGATTCATGACCATTTAATTGACTTGAAAACCATGATTCGCACCAATGCGGACATGGAAATGCTGCTTCAGACACCCTCCACTGTACTTGGCTCCTGCCGTTATAAACTCAAAGATTGGCACGAAGACGAAACTGTCTATCAGAAGATTACGGACTGTTTCCAACAGCGGCAAATCGGTGCATTTTTCTACATTGGCGGAAACGATTCTATGGATACTGTTATGAAACTTTCCGAATATGTCAAGGAAAAAGGCATAGATACTAAAATTATCGGGATTCCCAAAACCATTGACAATGACCTCTGTATCACAGACCATACACCGGGATTTGGTTCAGCTGCGAAATATGTGGCAACCACCATGCAGGAAATCATTCGGGACAGCTCTGTTTACAGTGTGCCATCTGTCACCATTGTGGAAATTATGGGTCGGCACGCTGGCTGGTTAACCGCTTCCAGTGCTATACTGCACGCAAACGGGGAAACTGCACCGCATTTGATTTATGTACCAGAGTGTAAATTCTCACTCCAGCAGTTTTTAGAGGACACCCGCAAAAAAATGGCAAAGCATAAGGCGGTTATTATTGCCATCTCCGAAGGAGTAGAAGTTGCCGATACGGCTGCCTTTCAGTCCGGCGTTACAGATGAATTTGGACATAAATATCTCTCCGGCATCGGAAAATATCTGGAAGGTGTGGTACGAGAACAAATCGGATGTAAGGTGCGTTCCATTGAATTGAATGTCATGCAACGCTGTTCCTCTCATCTGTGCTCTAAAACAGATATTGACGAAGCGGTACAAATCGGTGCTGCCGGTGTACAAACCGCTTTAGCCGGTGAAACGGGCAAGGTGATGATATTTCAACGGCTTTATGACCAGCCATATACGATTATTGTAACCTCTACAGAGGCTGTGAATATTGCAAATCAGGAACGTTTCCTGCCACCTTCCTATATCAATGAAACAGGAAACAATATTACAGATGCAGCATTGCCGTATTTCCTGCCACTGATACAAGGGGAATGCAATATCCAGATGCACAATGGTTTACCCATACACTTCAAGATACAGGAATCCGTTTTAAAGTAACCTGTATAAAAAGAAAAGGCTGTTATTTCCCATA
>DYCW01000179.1:3385-6649 GCA_019417865.1 Ruminococcus sp.
TTCCCATACTGTACAATACGGTATAACAACCACAAAAAAGAATATTCGCTTCCGGTTTGACAGATGATTTTTTATTTACGTTTCATCTGTCACCGGCAGTACTTCCTGAAAGACGGCATAAAATTTCATAGGAATAAACCGATCCATATGACATTTTCCAAAGAACCACTTTTTATAGTCACATTCTTTGATAATATCCTCAAAGAATGCATGAATTTCCAGCCGTTGCTGGACATCCACCCCCAAACAATCTTTCAGCGAAGCGGGCGGTTCGTGTGTAATGATATAATCTACCGTCGCCTGATGCTGATTCAGATTGTGAATGGCACGCCGGATTTCATCATGTGTCGGCTGTTCCTGCCGCCACCAATTTCCGGTATCCTTGCGATATTCATAGTCCTGACTGTGACCACCGCCAAATGCAAAAAACTTTTTATTTTCAATTGTATAAATCTCTCCACGCTGCAAGTGAAAAATATTGGGGGCAATCAGCCTTGCGACACCGCCACGCCAGCGTACCAGTTTATACTGCTGCAAAAGATCAAAGTTTTCATGACAGCCATCTACAAAAGCAATGGTGTACTTCTTCTCGCTGAGCTTTTTCAGTACTGCCTGCTCCTGTCTGGAATTGTCCCAGATAAAGCCGAAATCCCCACATACCAATAGTACATCGCCTGCATGAAGTCTGCGGATTGCCGGACTTTTAAACCGGCTATAATCACCATGCAAATCCCCCGTTACATAAACCATTTTAATGCGTCCCTCCTGTTCGTTTCTAAACCGACAGCAAAACTGGTCGGTCTTCTTCTATTCTATCATATTTCTCCGAAAAGGTAAATATCTTTCACTGGAATTTGTCGAAAAAATTTAGAAAAACACTTACATGTGGCAATGCAATTTCAGAAAACAGAGTGACTTCTGTAATTGCATTACAATATGTTCTTTTCTGTTTTGTTTTTTGAGCCGGATGGTGCTCGCTTTTGGGAATCCATACTCTATTTTACTGATAAGGAATGCAAATTATGAGAAAAACACTGCCATTTCTGCAACGGCTGCTGCCATTGCTGCTCACATTTTGTACCATGCTGACCTATTGTAGTCTGCCAGCAAATGCATTTGCATTTACACCACCGTTCACCATACAAAGTGAATCTGGTATTATTTTAAATCTAGATACCGATACGGTCATCTATGAAAAAAATGCAGACAAACAGCAAATGCCGGCACACCTAACACAGATTGTCACGGCCTTGGTTGTTCTGGATCTCTGTGAAGATCTGGACGGTACAAAAATCACCATGAATCAAAACCCTGCATCTTATTTTTATGATTACAATGATCTAGAAGATGTTCGATATGCAGATATTGTTACTGGAGATACATTTACTGTTCGAGAGTATTTGTATGCTATGCTGCTTACCTCTTCCTGTGAAAGTGCAGAACTGTTAGCAGATTACTTCAGCGACGGAAATACAGTACAATTTGTAACAAAAATGAATGCCAAAGCAGCAGAAATCGGCTGTACTGGCACAAATTTTGTCAACCCGACCGGTCTTTATGATACCTACCAGATTACCACTGCACGGGATATGATGAAAATTGCACAATATGCTTTACAAAACAAAACATTCAAAGAAATTGCCACAACAGAATCCTTTGTACCGACTTCCATGAATGCAAATCATCCCGCTTCTTCCAGCCTAAAATGGGTACATACCAATTCCATGATGGATGAAACCGATCACTATTATTACAAAGAAGCTGCAGGCATTAAAACGGGAAATTTGAATGCATATGGCAGAAATATCATTACAACTGCGACCAAGGGCGATACTTCTTATCTGATTGTCCTGCTAAAAGCACCGTTTGATGATGAGAATGGCGAGTTGCAATATTATCACCTGGAAGATGCCACAAATTTGTTGAACTGGGCGTTTTCTGATTTCAGCTATGTCACGCTCATTGAAGATGACGAAGAACTGGCAGAAGTTGCGGTGGACAGTGCTGAACGAACGAACTATGTGCTGGTACGCCCAGAAACAGATTGTATTACCCTTTGGTGTACAGATGTTGATATTTCTGCCATTCAAAAGACCATTACCTTACAGGAAAACGTTCATGCCCCTGTGGAAAAAGGGCAGCAACTTGGAACATTGGAATTAAAATTCTCAGGAGAGGTTATCGCTACCATTCCATTGGTTGCCGTCAATGCGGTAGATCGGTCTATTGTAAAGCAAAATCTTAATGCTCTAAAGGAATTTCCGCATTCTTCTATGCCGCGGTATAGTCTCATTGTTGCCTGTATCATCACAGCCATCTATATTATCAGCTGCATCCATGCCACATATCAGTGCCGAAAAAAAGCAAGAGAGGAAAGCTCTGTGCACCTAATTCCTAAGGCAATCCGAATTGAAAACAATACGCAAAAAAACTGGAAACGATCATCTGAACCAGTCTTCTATCACCGTCCAGAAGAAACCAGTGAAAAACAAAAATCAAGTACTTCCAATGGCAGTCGAAAGCCCAATCCCCGCACAACCACTTCTCCTTCCACAAAAACAATGCCAAAACGCAACGATACACAATATACCAGAAAAAAATAATCTGTTTTTCTGCCATGCCTGTATACTCGGGCATGGCATCTCTTTTTATTTGCATATTCCACCAAATTCCCACACATTCTGCAAAAAAGTATTGACAACAAGCCTGCTTTATGTTAAAATTTATCTTAAGATTTTTATGATAAAATGTGCAGGTTTCTTTCTTGCAGCTGCTCTATCCCATTTGACAGTGCAATTTCTATTATGCAAGATATCTATGCACAAAATAACATCATAAATGGAATAAGAAAGGATCAAAAACATGAAAAGAATACTCACACTGATTCACGGATTTTGTATGGCATTGGCAGACAGCGTGCCTGGCGTTTCCGGCGGAACGATTGCATTTTTGCTGGGATTCTATGACCAATTCGTAGGCTCACTGGATGACCTCATTTCCGGCACAAAAGAAAAACGAATTGCTGCATTAAAATATCTGGCAAAGCTCGGCATTGGCTGGATCATCGGATTTGTATTAGCAGTACTCATTCTTTCCGCTGTCTTTCAAAGTCATATCTATTTGATTTCCTCCCTATTCATGGGATTCATCCTCTTCGCCATACCAGTGGTCATTATGGAAGAAAAAACATGTCTGAAGGAACACATTAGCCGAATCTTTTTTGTTCTCATCGGCATTGTATTGGTTCTGTCTCTTATACACATC
>DYCW01000018.1 GCA_019417865.1 Ruminococcus sp.
CGTTGGGCGAGGGTGGTGTAGAACCGGGTGTCTGCGGTCCGAGAGTCCGAACCGTAACGGCTTGTCAGGGGGCAGCCATTTGCCCAAGCGGCTGTATTGACACCTACTCCCTGGCAAAAGAGTTGGATGACCGGTATTTTGCCAGAGAGTTACCGCATAAATTTAAATTTGGAATTACGGGATGTCAGAATAACTGCTTGAAGGCAGAGGAAAATGACCTTGGTATCAAGGGGGGCATCAAAGTCATATGGAGAGAAAGCGATTGTATTCAGTGCGGTGTTTGTGAAAAAGCGTGCAGAAGCAATGCAATTACCATCGAAAATGGTATGATTTCTGTAGAGGAAAGCAAGTGCAATTTCTGTGGACGATGTTGCAAAGCCTGTCCAACCGATGCATGGGATACCATACCAGGTTACATTGTTTCTTTCGGCGGTTTGTTCGGCAACAGCATCAGCAAGGGAGAAGCAATCATTCCGTTCATCGAGGATAAAGAAACATTGCTGAAAGTTTGCGATGCAACGATTCAATTCTTTGCAGACCACGCAAAAGCAGGGGAACGATTTAAGTTTACATTGGATCGTGTTGGCAGAGAGAAATTTGAAAAAGTGATTCAGGAGGTATATAATCATGGCTGATTTTACAGTGGAGGATACCGTAGATATTACAGATGTAGTTTGCCCGGTTACATTTGTAAAGGCAAAGGTGGCACTGGAAGAATTGGATGACGGACAGATTTTATCCATCAAAATGAATGACGGCGAGCCAGTACAGAATGTGCCGAGAAGCATTAAGGAAGAAGGACACAAGATTCTGAAGCTCATCGATAACGAAGATGGTACCTACAATTTGATTGTGAAAAAGGTGGGAGATTAAATGGCAGTGCGGGTCAACGCAGAGAACTTTGCAGCTGAGGTATTGCAGGCAGATGGTATTGTACTGGTAGATTTCTACTCTGACAGCTGTGTGCCATGCAAGCGGATTGCCCCTTTGCTTTCAGAGGTTGCAGCAGCTTATCCGGAGGGATTCAAAGCAGTAAAGGTGAATATCAACTTTGATACCGACTTGGCAGAGCAGTATGATGTACAGGCGGCTCCAACACTGATCTTTTTCCAGAATGGTACAGAACAGGCACGGCTGAGAGGGTTGGTCAAAAAAACAGAGATTATAGAAGTGATTGATACATTAAAAAATAATTGATATAAAGGAGAGTTCATGATGAAGATTACAGTAGCAGGGGTGGAAAAAGAAGTGGCAGACGGTCTGACCGTTGCACAGTTGATTGTGGACGAAAAGGTGGAAACACCGCAGTATGTCACAGTCACCATTAACGATGACTTTGTAGAAAGTAATACATTTGAAAGCACTGTTTTGAAAGACGGCGATACCGTGGAATTTCTGTACTTCATGGGAGGCGGTCAGTAATGGCATTTACAAATGAACAGCTGGAGCGGTATTCCCGTCATATTATCTTAAAGGAAATCGGCGTAAAGGGGCAGAAAAAACTGCTGAATGCGAAGGTTTTAATCATTGGTGCAGGTGGCTTGGGTGCACCAGTTGCCATGTATCTGGCAGCAGCTGGTGTCGGAACGATTGGTATTGCAGATGCCGATGAAGTAGATCTCTCTAACTTACAGAGACAGATTATCCATGCAACCAAAGACGTTGGAAAGCCGAAAGTGGAATCTGCAAAGGAAACCATGGAAGCAATGAATCCGGATATCAAAGTCAATACCTATCATACCTTTGTCACCAGTGAAAACATCATGGAATTGATACAGGATTATGATTTTATCATTGATGGAACGGATAATTTTCCTGCAAAGTTTTTGATTAACGATGCATGTGTCATGGCAAAAAAGCCATTCTCCCATGCTGGAATCATTCGATTCCAGGGACAGTTGATGACCTATGTGCCGGGAGAAGGTCCATGCTATCGTTGTGTATTCAAGAATCCGCCTCCAAAGGATGCCGTGCCGACTTGTAAGCAGGCTGGCGTCGTTGGTGCAATGGGCGGTGTAATTGGAAGCTTGCAGGCAATGGAGGCAATCAAGTATATTGTGGGTGTGGGCGATTTGCTGACCGGTTATTTGCTCACCTATGATGCATTAAAAATGGAATTTCGCAAAGTAAAGTTGCCGCACCACACAGAAAATTGTCCGGTTTGCGGCAAACATCCAACGATTACAGAACTGATTGATTACGAACAGGCAGAATGTGACGGGGTAGGTTTATGATTACGCTGAAAAAAGCAGACTATGAAAAAATGCTGGCATATGCAAAAAAAGAGCTTCCAAATGAGGCTTGCGGTTTGCTTGCTGGTGTGATAGAAGGTGCAGATAAGAAAGTGGAGAAAGTCTATCTGTTGACCAATATCGACCATTCTAACGAACATTTTTCTCTTGATCCGAAAGAACAACTGGCAGCAGTAAAGGATATGCGTGCAAATGGGCTTGTGCCGTTGGGCAACTGGCATTCGCATCCGGAATCGCCGTCCAGACCATCCGAAGAGGATAAACGGCTTGCTTACGACAGTAAGGCAAGTTATATGATTCTGTCACTGATGGAACGGGAGCAGCCGGTGCTGAATTCATTTAAGATCGAGGGAGATAACGCAGAAAAGGAAACACTCATCATTGAGGAGTAAACTATGTATGATATCATCATCATTGGCAGCGGTCCAGCAGGGCTGACCGCTGCAATTTATGCCAGCCGTGCAAGATTGCAAGCGGTTGTACTGGAGAAAGATTATCTGGGCAGCGGACAGATTGCTGTGAGTGAACAGGTGGACAATTATCCCGGACTGCCAGGCATTGACGGTTATACGCTTGGTGAAAAATTTCGGGAACATGCCACACAGATGGGAGCGGTATTAAAAAATGCCGAAGTCAGCCGGATTGAGAAAGACGGGAAGACCTTTATTGTTTTCTGTAAAGATGGAAAGACGCTGCAAAGCCGAAGTATTCTTTGTGCTGCTGGAACTTCTTACCGGCGGCTGGATGTCGAAGGCGGTACGCTGCCAGGTGTCTCTTATTGTGCAACATGTGATGGTGCATTTTACAAAGGAAAAACGGTGGCAGTTGTGGGCGGCGGTGATACCGCTTTGGGTGATGCACACTATCTTTCCAATATTGCAGAAAAAATATACCTGATTCATCGAAGAGATTCGTTCCGTGCGAATCAATTATTGCAAGAGACTGTAAAACAAACCGCCAATATTGAATTGGTTTTGAATGCTGTACCAACAGCCGTACTGGGAGAAGAGCGAGTGACCGGACTGGAAATTTCACAGGGTGGAGAATCAAGAGTGCTGCAAGTAAATGGTGTCTTTGTTGCCATTGGTTCCATTCCGAACACTGGTTTTCTGCAAGGGCTCTGTGAACTGGATGCCAATGGTTATCTGATCGCTGGAGAGACTGGTATCACTTCAACGCCTGGTGTCTTTGCTGCTGGAGATGTGCGTACTACGCCGCTGCGGCAGGTTGTGACAGCTGTTGCAGATGGTGCGAATTGTATCCAGTCCATTGAACAGTATCTTATGGAGACAAGTGGGTGATAGCGTGAAAGTAAAACAATTGCAAACCGATGTTTTGATTATCGGCGGCGGTACAGCTGGTTGCTATGCAGCATTGACCATTGCAGAACGGGCAAGCGATGTTTCTGTTTTGATTTGTGAAAAGGCAAATATCAAGCGGAGCGGTTGTCTGGCAGCAGGAGTCAATGCCTTGAATGCTTATATCACAGAGGGCAGAGTACCACAGGACTATGTAAACTATGCCAAAAAAGATGCAGACGGCATTGTACGGGAAGATTTGTTGCTGACAATGTCAGAACGGCTGAATGCGGTGACAGCAAAGCTGGAGTCACTCGGTTTGGTGTTGCTGAAGGATGCAAATGGAAAGTATGTGACAAGAGGCGACCGCAATTTAAAAATCAACGGAGAAAATATTAAACCGATTCTTGCAAATGCCGTTGCAGAACTGCCCAATACCACTATTTTGAATCATGTGAATATCATCGACTTTGCAGGGAAAGACAACTGTATCAGCGGTGCATTTGGCATTGGCATTGAAAATGATACGTTTTATGTGATCGAAGCCAATGCTGTGCTGATTGCAACCGGTGGAGCTGCTGGTCTGTATAAACCAAATAACCCTGGATTTTCCCGTCATAAAATGTGGTATCCACCATTTAATACCGGTGCTGGTTATGCAATGGGCATTCGAGCAGGGGCAGAGATGACTACATTTGAAATGCGGTTTATTGCACTGCGGTGCAAGGATACGATTGCACCGACAGGAACACTGGCACAGGGTGTGGGGGCAAAGCAAATCAATTCTCTTGGCGAGGTCTATGAGACGAAGTATGGTCTTACAACATCAGAACGAGTTTATGGAACCGTCAATGAAAATGTAGAAGGCAGAGGTCCATGTTACCTGCGGACAGAAGGCATTTCCTCAGAACAGGATGATTCCCTGCTAAAAGCATATTTGAATATGGCACCATCTCAGACCTTGAAATGGATTGAGAGCGGAAAAAATCCATCTCAGCAGAATGTAGAGATTGAAGGGACAGAACCATATATTGTCGGTGGGCATACTGCAAGTGGCTATTGGGTGGATACCAATCGTGCCACAACAATTAAGGGGCTGTTTGCTGCTGGTGATGTGGCAGGTGGATGTCCACAGAAATATGTGACCGGTGCACTGGCAGAGGGTGAAATTGCTGCGATTTCTGCACTGGAATTTCTCCAGCAGAATCAAGCAGCATCCATAGAACCAGAAGCGATAGAAAATCATATTGCAGAGGTGACACGTTTTCTCACACAGGAAACCTCTCGCTTTACAACAGAGCAGCTCGAAGAGGCCATGCAGACGGTGATGGATGCGTATGCCGGCGGGATAAAAACCAATTATCGTTTTAACGAAAAACAGCTTGCCATTGCCGATGAAAAGATTGTACAGCTGATGCAGTTGTCGGAACAGCTGCATGCTTCTGATTTCCAGGAATTGATGTACATTTATGAGCTGCGGGAGCGGTTGGTGGTATGTCGCAGTGTCATTGCACACTTAAAAGCACGGCAGGAAACCCGTTGGCATAGTTTTGCCGAAAATCTGGATTATCCAGAAAAGGACGATGTACACTGGAGAAAATACGTCAATTCCAAGCTGGAGAATGGGGAACTGAAAATCATTTTAAGAGATTTGGTAGGAAGGGGGCAGACCTATGAGCATTGCCATTGACAAAACGATTTGCATTGGATGTGGCAGATGTCATGATGTTTGCCCGGGCACGCTGATCAAAATCAACGCTGACCATAAGGCTTATATAAAATACCCGAAAGACTGCTGGGGCTGTACTTCTTGTTTAAAGGAATGTCCCGTGCATGCCATCCGGTTTTATCTTGGGGCAGATATGGGCGGTATGGGCAGCCTGGTACATACAGAAAAAGAGGGCGATATTCTACGCTGGATTGTGGAGCGTACAGATGGTACCACCACGGAAATCCATGTGAATCAAAAGGAATCTAATCAGTATTAGGAGGGAAGGCACATGAGCGAATTTTCGCATCTGGATGCTTTAGAGGCGGAAGCGATTTATATTATTCGAGAGGTTGCAGCGGAGTGTGAAAAGCCGGTAATGCTCTATTCCATCGGCAAGGACAGTTCGGTTATGCTGCATCTGGCATTAAAGGCATTTTATCCGGAAAAGCCGCCGTTTCCGTTCCTGCATGTCAATACGACATGGAAGTTTCAGGAAATGATTGCATTTCGTGACCGGATTGCAAAGGAAAAGGGAATTGAAATGCTAGAATATATCAATCAGGACGGTGTGAAGCAAGGAATTAATCCCTTTGATCACGGTCTGTCTCTTATACACATATTATGAAAACGCAGGCATTAAAGCAGGCATTGACGAAATATGGTTTTACCGCAGCTTTTGGTGGCGGCAGACGGGATGAAGAGAAATCCCGTGCAAAAGAGCGGATTTTCTCATTCCGAAATGAAGCACAGGCATGGGATCCGAAAAATCAGCGACCGGAGATGTGGAAACTCTATAACACCAAAATCAAAAAAGGAGAAAGTATTCGAGTATTCCCGATTTCCAACTGGACAGAAAAGGATATCTGGCAGTACATAAAGCGGGAACACATTGAAATTGTACCGTTGTACTTTGCAGCAGAACGTCCAGTGGTAGAACGGGATGGCAATTTGATTATGGTAGATGATGACCGATTTCCATTGCGGGATGGAGAAGTGCCACAGGTGAAATCGGTACGCTTCCGGACACTGGGGTGCTATCCCCTGACAGGTGGAATCGAATCCACAGCAAAGACACTGGATGAAATCATTGATGAAACATTAAGCTCTGTATCTTCCGAACGAACTTCCAGAGTGATTGATAACGAGGCAGCCGGTAGCATGGAACGTAGAAAGCGGGAGGGATATTTTTAATGAAAGGCTTATTGAAATTTATCACTTGCGGCAGTGTGGACGATGGAAAATCTACGTTGATCGGACACATTCTCTATGATGCCAAGCTGTTGTATGCCGATCAGGAAAAGGCATTGGAACTGGACAGCAAAGTCGGCAGCCGTAACGGCAAAATTGACTATTCGCTGTTGCTGGATGGTCTGATGGCAGAGCGGGAGCAGGGAATTACCATTGACGTTGCCTATCGGTATTTCACAACTGATAACCGTAGTTTTATTGTAGCGGACACACCAGGACATGAAGAATACACTCGTAATATGGCAGTGGGGGCTTCTTTTGCCGATTTAGCTGTTATTTTGATTGATGCCTCGCAAGGCGTTCTGGTGCAAACCAGACGACATGCAAGAATCTGCAAGCTGATGGGGATTCGGTATTTTGTCTTTGCTGTGAACAAGATGGATCTGGTGGGTTACCGTGAAGCACGTTTTCAAGAGATTACAGCACAGATTACAGCACTTCAGAGTGAATTGACATTGGATCATATCACTATGATTCCGCTTTCTGCAACAGAGGGCGATAATGTTACCACACATTCTGAAAATATTCCATGGTATACTGGAAAACCACTGCTGGAGTATTTGGAGACCATTGATATTGCAACAGATACAGAAGAGGGCTTCTATATGCCAGTACAGCGGGTGTGCCGTCCGGATCACACTTTCCGTGGATTTCAGGGACAGATTGAATCCGGCAGCATTTCTGTGGGGGATGCCATTACAACACTGCCAAGCAATGAAACTGCAACAGTCAAGAGCATTCTCCTGACAGATCAAGAGACGCAAACGGCTTTACAGGGACAGCCGGTGACGATTACGCTGGATAGGGAAGTGGATGTTTCCCGTGGCTGTGTTCTGGTCAAAGATACAGAGATTAGCGTTTATAAGAAGCTGACAGTTTCTCTGCTGTGGATGGACGATGAAGCACTGCAAATTGGCAAGGATTACTTTGTTAAACTCGGAACCAAGACCATTCCGGGCATTTTGACGCAGATTCAGTATGCCATTGATGTCAATACCGGAGAACATGTCACAACGGATACGCTGCATAAAAATGAAATTGCAGTCTGCGAATT